>CALWBW010000005.1 GCA_944376195.1 uncultured Clostridia bacterium
GTTCTATTCGTATCATGCGTGAAAATGTGGGAGAAGACATTGGCGTAAAATTTTCCGGTTTTGGTGGCTATAACGCTGCACCTTTGGCCATTATGGCCATTGCGGCAGGGGCGACCAGACTGGGAACCCGTCGTGCAGATGCGATTATCGAGGAAATTGACCGGTACTATCAGGATTTTGTTTTGGATTGCCGGGAAGAGAGCTGGTGACGCGTGTGTTGGTGTAAATGGGAAAATGCCGTGGACAAACTGTCCACGGCATTTAGTATTTATTGCAGTCTTATCTATATTAAAAGTTGACATTACCTGATAATGTTTTTCTTCATGGATTCTTTCCGGAAGCGTATTGATTTGTTTACTTGTTTGGGGGTAAAATAAAAGAAGAAAGAAAACTGCCGGATTCCTTTCTGGCTATAGCAAAGGAGTGGAAAAATGGACAACCGTGTGTTTCAGGTGGTGGAAAAAGATGAAACGCAAAAATCATCGAAACCAGAAGAATTGATTGAAAATTTCTCGGAGTTTATGCTGCAACAGCAACTTTATCGTGCGGCAATTAAAGAAATGCGTACAAAATTGGAAATTTTAGATGAAGCATTTCAAGTACGGTATGACCACAATCCTATTCACCATATCGAATATCGCCTCAAATCACCAAAGAGCATTTTAGAAAAACTTCATCGAAAGGCGTTGCCTGTCAGTACGGATTCAATTTGGGAAAATCTTACGGATGTTGCGGGTGTACGCGTGATTTGCAACTATATTGATGACGTATATCGTGTGGCGGAGCTGCTTTTAAAGCAAGATGATGTTTCTTTGGTTCGTGTAAGGAATTACATAGATTACCCAAAGGAAAATGGTTACAGAAGCCTGCATTTAGTGGTTTCTGTGCCGATTTTTTTGGCGGAAAAGACAGAACACGTCAATGTGGAGGTTCAAATTCGGACAATTGCAATGGATTTCTGGGCCAGTTTGGAACATCAGCTGAAATATAAGGCACAGGATGAAATTTCTCAGGATTTGCGTCGCCGCTTAAAAGCTTGTGCGGAGTCGATTGCTTCGTTGGATATTGAAATGCAGTCGATTCACAAAGAATTGCAAAATGCACGCCACAACAGTGAAAGATAGGAGAAAGGACGGTAAGCGTATGTTGTTTATCTGTTATCCAACTTGCAGTACCTGCAAAAAAGCACAGCGTTTTTTAGATGAGGCGGGGCTGCCGTATGAAACTAGAAATATTAAGCTGGATCCCCCGAACGCAGAGGAACTTCGCACCTGGTGGAAAGAAAGCGGATTACCGCTCAAACGGTTTTTTAATACGAGCGGGCTGCAATATAAAGCACTGCATCTCAAGGAAAAGCTTCCGGAAATGCAGGAAGAAGAGCAACTTACGCTGCTGGCGACGGATGGTATGCTGGTGAAGCGTCCCATATTGGTTTTGGATAGCGGGGTTTTAATCGGGTTTCGAGAGGAGACGTGGCGGGACGCGCTGCAAAATGAAACGCTCTATTAAAACCATTTTTTCAATTTGAATAGCAGAAATGTCAAAATTAGAATTACGGCGCTCAACGCAATAACAAAGGGATAACCAAACGGCCAGGCATATTCCGGCATTTGCAAGTTCATTCCGTACCAGCCTACAATCAGTGTGAGAGGCAGGAAAATGGCGGTGATTACGGTAAAAAGGCGCATGATATTGTTTTGATCAATATCGATTTGCGCTTGATAGGCCTCTCTTACTTGTGTAATATATTCCCGCAGATGTAGGACGGATTCCAGCAAACGATCCATGCGCCGGGATACGGCCAGAAAACGCTTTTGTTCTTCATCGGTAAAAAATGCAGTTTCATCGTCAGCAAGGTTGCTGATGACAATCCCCAGCTGTTCATAGTACCGTTTTAATCGCAATAGCTCCCGCCGAATGGAAATAATGACGCGAGAACTTTCCTCATTGCTGTGATGTTCTGTGAGCAAGTGGTCTTCTAAATTTGTAATGCGTTCTTCAAATTGTTCCAATGTGTCTACATCTTCTGCCGTAAGGCGCATAAAAAACTCAAATAACATGCGGACAGAATCACCGCTTTCTGTACAAAGAGAGAAAAGTTGTTGTATCTGTTCGTCTTTCGTAACGCAAAATACCGATTCTCGATCCAGATAAATTGCAACACGCTGCTCTTTCCGTTGTAATTGCCGGATGGATAAGGCATAAAAAGAGAGCAAATATCCGTGCCCTTCAATATCATAGCAAATATGACGGTTAGCAAGCAAACGTTTTAAGACATCACTTCCGATATATGGTTGTAAATCTTCGAGCACACTGGATGCGGTATATTTCATAATTATCCTGCTTTCTTCATTAAAGTGAGGCGCGAAACAGCTCTGTATAGGTCAAACGTCCTTGCCGTTGTTCTGATTGCATGAGAGAAATGGACGTGACAGGAATATTTAGGTACGGAATTTGGAGTTGGATTTCTTCGGCATCCACTCGCCTTGCAAGAGTAATATGAGGCCGGAAAGGGCGTTCTTCCAGAGAAAACCCTTGCTGTTGCAGCGCCTCTTTTAAATTATGTGCAAGCATAAAAAGTGGAGGGGCGTCTGCAATGCCGGCCCATACGGTTTCTCCAAACCGTCCAAATCCATCAAGTTTCAGAGAAAAAGGTCCATGTTGCCTATGGGCGGTAAATTGAAGCGCTGTTTTTGCTTTTGCAACATAGTCAGTCTCTCCCAGGAAGGCTAGTGTGAGATGAAAGTTTTCCGGTGCAGTGCATTGAGCATGTTCAGATTGCTCCCTGAGTTGGGATGCAGCCGACAAGAGTATGGTACGCACTTCATCCGGAAGAAGAATGGCAATAAATAGTCGCATGCGTGAAGCTCCACTTTAAAGTAGTTTATTTCCAACTTAGTATAGCGAAATCCTGTGAGAATTTCCAGTAAATTTGAGGACTTTTTGAGAATATGAAAAAAACCCGCGCTCGCACAGATACCGGTCTTGTGCGAGCGCGGGTTTTTCTCAAAGCGTTTTAATCGTCTCGGTCCTTTTCCTGTTTAATTATCGTACCATTTGTTGCGTCAATCTCGTAACTATATTCATAACCGCCGGATTTAAACTCGATTTCATAGAGTGAGTAGCCATCGTCTTTATCAAGTTCACATTCAAATTCTCTGACATCGGCAACGGAGACTCCAGCGTGTGCAAGCGCAATGGATTTAGCTTCTTCGCTGCTGATTAAAGATCCGGAATTTGCGGTGTTCTGGGAGGGGGCGTAATACTCCGCGTCGTGGTCGTAGCTGAGGATGGTACCGTTGGTTGCATCGATTTCATAGTCATATTCGGTATTGCCGGCCCAGAATTCAACTTCATATTCGGCACGGCCGTCGTCGTAGTCCAACTCGACAAAGACGAAGGTGACGTCAGATTCGGAGAGACCAGCGTGTGCAAGAGCGGCAGCTTTGGCTTCTGCTTCCGTGATGTAGGAAGTGGAGGAAGAATTGGTATTGCCGGAATTCGCGGTGTTCTGAGAGGGAGCTTTACCTTCCCGGTCTTTTTCGTAGCTGACAATATCTCCGGTTGTTGCATTTATATCGTAACTGTATTCATAAGAATCCACCCAGAATTCAATCTCGTATACCATAACGCCGTCCTCAAAGTCGAATTCTGTTTTCATCCAACTTACATCGGCTTCGGAAAGACCGGCATGTGCAAGGGCTGCTGCCTTGGCTTTATCTTCACCAATATAGGCTTTATCGCTGGCATCCCCAACGGTTTCAATCAGATCGGAAGTGGTTGTTTCTGTGGAAACACCAGTGCGATGCAGAAGATTCAAATCATTGATAGATAATGCAGCCAAGTCCTCAAAGAGATATCGAGGATCCTGATTCATGATTTCCTGAATTAATTGTGCTTTTCCCAGTGTGATTCCATAAGCATCCGCCAATTGTTGTAATTCTGCGTTCTCGTCAATCGTTTGACTTAGAACAGAACCATCGAACATATTGGTTAAAAGGAGTTGATTGATCTCATCTGTTAATTTTTGTTGCAGTTCAGCGCTCTTGGCGGGATCATCGTTGTCAACACTGACCAGAATGGAGTTTGCGATTTCGGTCAGGTATCCATTACGAAGCATGGAACCAATCAACGCATTGACAGTGACATCCAAGCTGCTGCCGCGAAAATCCATATCTCCGAGAATAACACGCGCATCGTCGTTTTTTGCCGTAACATCTAATACTTCTTCTTTTTGATTGATGCGGATTTCAATACTTGGGTTTACGTCAAGAGAAACAATAGAATCAACGGTGTGATTAATTTGATAGGAGTGAAGCCCAAGCCCTCCACCTGCAAAAATGGCAAGAGCGGCCGCAACCCCAACGGTCCATTTAACCAGACGGGAAGAAGTTCTTTTTTCGGACATAATGAATACCTTACCTTTCTCTTCTCGAACAATCTGTTCCTGACAGTCGGAGAGAACGGAATTCAGGACGTCCGGCGGTGTGACATGAGAAAACGCCACTTGAATTTTTTGCTTGATTTCCCTGTTATTCATACGTCTCTCCTTTACAAGAATTTTTTCAGTTTTTTTAAAGCGCGATGGTATTTTGAAAGAACTGTAGGCAGAGGCAATTGCAAAAGCTCAGCGATTTCCCTGTGCTTAAAGCCGTTGACCGCGTGAAGCGTGACAATCTGACGTTCATCGTCCGTAAGTTGCTGCAGGCATTCGCGAAGTACCAGCCGATCCTCCTGAGAAGCATCTTCCTGTGCATCCAGGTACCGGTCCCAATCTTCCTGGGGAATATCTGAGGATTTCCGGCGTTCACGAAACTTTTGCATACACAGATTTCGCGTGATGGTCATAATCCAGGCCATTGGCTTTCCTGCGGCGTGATAGGATGCTGCATTTGCAAAAATTTGCACATAGCAGTCGTGCAAGGCATCCTCTGCGTCATGAGGGTTCTTCAAAATAGAAAGGGCGAACGCATAGACGGCAGCATTTGTACTGCGGTAAAGATCTGCAAGCGCCTGCGTATCTTTTTCAACAATCTTTGCAAGATAAAGCTCCAAAGCTTCAGGGGAGCTGCCAGTATTGCTTTCAATAACCGACGTCAAGTATATTGTCAGCATCGTTTTCGTCCTTTCAACAGGTTAATGCATGAGAAGAGCGGTTTATTGCATGCATCTGAAAAAATTTTACCACAACCAGCGAATTTTTTCCAACATAATTTTTAACTGCAATGTTACGATCGCGTTTGAGAGGAGAGAAACCGAGATTTTAAAATTTAAAAACAAGTATTTACGATATAAAACAGCCGAATAAACGCGGATTAAAGCGTTAATTCGGCTGTTTTTTTACCTTTTCCTTTAATGATATATTAGTGAGCCAATTGTTAAAGCATGCATCGAGATGTTATATCTCGATGCATGCTTTACAAAAAACATTGGGAAGGAAAAAGAAAATCAGAAGTTTACTTTCTCGCCATAGTAAACGCAGTGGAAAAGACGTTCCATTTCTGCGGGCGTAATCGGACGGGGGTTAGAACCTGTGCAGGCATCGCCAACTGCCAACTCAGAAATAGAAGCAATTTTTTCATTAAATTCCTTCTCATCAATACCGAAGTCACGGAGCGTTTTCGGAATATTGAGTTTGACATTAAATTCGTCAATCTTGTCACACAGCGCTTGCGTCAGTTCTGCATCGGTCTTGCCTTCCAGCCCGACCGAACGGGCAATCGCGGCATAACGAGCCTGTGCCTCCGGATTTTTGGCGTTATATTGGATCACATAGGGGAGATAAATGGCATTTGCACAACCATGCGGAATATGACCCGTCGAGAATGCAGCGCCGGTCTTGTGTGCCATGGAGTGGACAATTCCCAAAAGTGCATTCGAGAATGCCATACCGGCCAGGCACTGCGCATAGTGCATCTGCTCTCTTGCGTTCTTATCGCCATCATAGGATGCGGGCAGATATTCCAAAACCATCTGGATGGCTTTCAGAGCAAGCGGATCAGTAAACGGAGAGTTCATAGTGGAAACATAAGCCTCAATCGCGTGAGTCAAAGCATCCATACCGGTATGAGCGGTCAGTTTCTGCGGCATCGTTTCCGCGAGTTCAGGATCAACGATGGCAATATCCGGAGTAATGTTGAAGTCGGCTAACGGATATTTAATGCCTTTCGCGTAATCGGTAATAACGGAGAATGCTGTGACTTCCGTTGCCGTACCGCTGGTAGACGGAATTGCGAGGAAATGTGCCTTTTGACGCAGTTCCGGGAAATTAAACGGCGTAATAAGATCTTCAAACGTGGTTTCCGGATACTCATAAAATGCCCACATTGCTTTTGCGGCGTCAATCGGCGAACCGCCGCCCATCGCGACGATCCAATCCGGCTGGAACTCACGCATAGCTTCAGCGCCGCGCATCACGGTTTCCACAGAGGGATCCGGCTCTACATTTTCAAAAAGGCGAACTTCCATTCCGGCTTTTTTCAAGTGGTCGACAACTTTATCCAAAAACCCGAAACGCTTCATGGAACCGCCACCGACAACAACAATCGCGCGTTTTCCTTTAATGGTTTCGAGAACTTCAAGCGTACCGCGCCCGTAATATATATCTCTCGGAAGTGTAAATCTTGCCATTGTAAATTCCTCCTGTATTTTTTATTAAACAAAAGTTTTTCTTTTGTTTGATTTTATTGTAACACGCACATAGGAGAAAAGGAAATGTAAAAAAGACATATAGATATATATTTATCGATATCTAATTAGCGAATAGGATTTACGTATTCCATATGGAAGCAGCTAAGGGGAAACGTTAATTGATTGATTTTTCAATAATACGTGATATCGTGCATGCAAAAAATTAATATGCATTAAAAAAATAGGGAGATTTCGGAAGAATGCAAAAATATCGGTATTTGTCGAAAACGGTTGCATAACTGAGGAAAATACGGTAAAATGAATGTAACAGTTTGTTACCAAATGTCATTCTTTTCGTGTTGGTTTGGAGATAGAAATTGCGTCCAACCGCCGGGAAGATGGGCGAAAAAAGGAAACCGGAGGTCTTGCAATGGGAATAAATAGAATTCGAATACATCGGGTAATTTCTCTCAGTTTGATTTGTTTTATGATAATTGCGTGGTCATCCATGACGATGGCGTTTACCGATACACAAGGGCATTGGGCGGAAGAGGCGATTTATAAATGGAGCGAAGAATATGGCGTTTTTCTGGGTTCCGATGGATTGTTTCGGCCCAATGCAGAAATTACGCGCGCAGAAATGGCAGTGTTATTAGACCGTATGTTGTGTTATGTGGAGCAATCTGATGAGACATTTGTTGATGTACCGTCAGATGCTTGGTATGCAGAGGCAATTTCAAAGTTGCATGCAGCCGGCGTTCTGTTGGGAGATGGTACTTCGGCAAATCCAATGGGGAAGATTACAAGAGAGCAGGCTGTTACGATGTTGGCACGCGCCTTTTCGTTGGATACAAAAGATGGAACGGAGAACGCTTTTACATACGAGGATTATGCGGAAATTTCCGATTGGGCGCGGGATGCGGTCGGTGCCATGACAGAGGCCGGATATATCCAGGGAAATGAGGGCCGGTTTTCTCCTCAGGCAAATCTGAGCCGCGCGGAAGCTGTGACAATTTTTAATCAGATGTTTGCCCGAATGTACTCTGCGGGCGGGGTCTATTCTCAATATGCAGAAGGCAATGTGATTGTCAATGCGCAGACGCCGGTTGTACTCCGCGATATGACGGTAGAAGGCGATTTGTATCTTGCCTATGATGTAGAAGTACCGCTGACACTGGATAATGTGACGGTGCGTGGAGATATTATTAATTACAGTGAAGCAGAAATTATTCGTTTTGGCGGACAGGAAGAGGAAGAAATTTCAGGTAATTATATTACTTACGGCTCTTATCAAGTAGAAATTTTAGAAGAAGTACCCCGTAACCCCTATGAGGACGAGCGCTTCTTCCGGGGAAGTGACGGAAGAATTTACTATGATTCGGACGAATATGATGTGCTGACCGGAATAGACGTTTCTGCCTGGCAGGAAGACATTGATTGGGAACTCGTTGCCCAGCAAGATATCGATTATGTTATGCTGCGTGTTGGATATCGAGGATATACGGAAGGGAATATCATGCTGGATCCTTATTTTTATCAAAATGTTGAGGGGGCTCTGGCAGCCGGCCTGGATGTAGGTGTTTATTTCTTTTCTCAAGCTGTTACGGTAGAAGAAGCGCTTGCAGAAGCGGAATTTGTGCTGGATGCGATTGCCGGTTTTGATATTAGTTTCCCGGTAGTGTTTGATTGGGAACCAGTTTCCAGCGACTACGCACGTACAAATGGGCTTTCTACTCAGGTGCTCTGTGATTCGGCGAACGCTTTTTGTGCTGAGATAGAAGATGCGGGTTATACGCCGATGGTGTATTTTAATTTGTTTGCAGGTTATATCAAGTATGATTTATCGCAAGTGATGCAATACGATTTCTGGTTGGCCCAGTATTCCGACACGCCGTCATTCTATTATGATTTTGAAATGTGGCAATATACGTCAGATGGCGTCGTCCCGGGAATTGAGGGCGGGGTAGATATGAATATTTGTTTTGTAAACTACGCAGATCGCGGAGTTTGACACAATATCAGGGAAAACACAGAATTTTCGTATTTGACTTTTTGATTGCAGTGTGGTAAGCTAAGCATCAATATGAAATGAGAAAGGTTTTGTTCTGCAATGGAAGACAGCGGTAACCGATTATGTGATCGGAATACCTACAGAGTGGCATAATTGGCATAACCCGCACCGGCTGGTTGCGGGCTATGCTTTTTTGTATTCTTTTATGCGAGAGAAAACCTATTTCAGAAAGGAGATGGTTAGATGGACAGTATACCGCGACGAGGATGGGAAAAAATGCGCAGAAAAGTACGATCCTGTTTTTTTGGATTTGCGGGGAAAAAGAAGGTTCTTTGGAGTCGGCATGTTTATAGATACTGTGCTGCATCGCGCTATTTTCGATGCTGACTTATAAAGAGAACATAGAAGTGAAAAGAAGATAATTGAAAGGATCGTATTTTATGCAAGGAGATAGTATTTCGATATTGGTCATGATTTTGCTTGTGATCATGTCTGCGTATTTTTCTGCGACGGAGACTGCATTTTCGTCGTTGAGCCGTTCTCGTATCAAAATGATGATGGAACGTGGAAATCGGAAAGCCGCTTTGGTGTATAAGCTTTCCGAAAATTATGATAAATTGTTGTCCACAATTTTGGTTGGAAATAATATTGTCAACATTGCTGTTTCGTCTATCGCTACGGTATTCTTTATCGATCATCTGGGGGAATCTACCGGCCCGATGGCCGCGACGGTGGTTGCGACAATTGTTGTCCTGATTTTTGGAGAAATTTCTCCGAAAAGTTTGGCAAAGGAATCGCCGGAGCGCTTTGCGCTTTTCTCTGCGCCGATTCTTCAGGTCTGTCTCATTATTTTGACGCCGGTCAACTATTTGTTTTCCCTGTGGCGTAAGTTTATGTCCCGTGTGATTAAGGTGAATGACGACCGCCGCATGACAGATGAAGAATTATTGACCATTGTGGCAGAAGCGGAAGAAGAGGGCGGCATTGGCAGCGAGGAAAGTGAATTGATTCGCAGCGCGATCGAGTTTAACGATCAGGAAGCCGTAGATATTCTGACCCCTCGCGTAAATGTGGTTGCCGTGGAGCAGGATATAACGGCGGAAGAATTGGAAAAAGTATTCCGTGAGAGCGGACTTTCCCGTTTGCCTGTGTATAAGGATTCGATCGACAACGTTTTGGGGATTGTAAATCTCAAGGATTTTTATGCTTGCCCTCGTGATGAGAAATTCCAGGTGATGGACATTGCAACGCAGCCTGTTTATATTTCTAAAAATATGAAGATTGGTGCGTTGTTGAAGTTCTTGCAAAAAACAAAGGCACATTTTGCCGTTGTAGCCGAGGAGTTTGGCGGAATGGTTGGAATTATCACGTTGGAAGACATCCTGGAAGAACTGGTTGGCGAAATTTGGGATGAACACGACGAAGTGATTGAGGAATTTGTGAAAATTTCCGATAACCAGTATAAAGTGCTTTGCAGCGCGGAACTTGATAAACTGTTTAAATTTTTGCATGTGCAAGGAGAGGCGGAGTCTGTCACAGTCAGTGGCTGGGTCATGGAAGAGTTGGGGCGGATCCCGAACGAAGGCGATGTCTTTACTTATGAAAATTTGACAGTTGAAGTAACCAAAACAGATTATCGGCATGTTTTGGAAATTGTGATTACGGTCGATCCAGATTATTATGATAAACAGAATGTGGATGAAGAGTAAGACTTGCTGATTGCTGTTGCAAATGCTGAAATGAAAAGATAAGGAATCCCCCTGTCGGAAGTGTTAATTCGTTTCCTGAGAGGGGAATTTTTTTATTTGAATGGATTTGTACGGGAATACGGAAATGATATTCAAAATTTTTGTGGGACATTGACAACTGCACCGAAAATACGATACAATTTAAAAGTAAATTTTTGATTGGTGGAGGACAGTTCATGCCAAAATTTGATTTTGTGAATAACCGGGTGTTTGACGACCGTTTTAGCGCGTTTGCCCCACAGGGACCGCAATTAAAGCCAGGTTCGTCTATGTTTGATCCGGTACCGTTGGATACCGGCGTCAAAGTAAAAGAAAATGGCGATGTGGAGTTTGGATTCTATGCACCGGAGGCGAAGCGTGTTCAGATTGTCTTTGGCGTACGTGCGAGTCAGCCTCTTACCATGGAAAAAGATGAAACTGGCGTGTGGCGTGCGACACTTACCTATGATCCCACTTTTTGCGGGCCGAAGGCCTTTGAATTTGAGGTCGACGGCGCGCGTGTGCTCAGCTCTTATTGCCCACAGTATTACAGTCATGGCATGACGATTAACTATGTGGAGATCCCGGATGCAAACGCGCCGTTTGTGTTAATGCGCGATGTTCCTCACGGATCTGTGACGACAGAATTTTATTGGTCCGATGCGCTGGAAACTTGGCAAAGATGTCTGGTTTATACGCCCCCGATGTATCAGGAAGGTGGGGAATATCCGGTGTTGTATCTTCAGCACGGAGCCGGAGAAAATGAAACTTCCTGGATTTATAACGGACGTGCTTCGCATATTATGGATAATTTGATTGCCGACGGTAAGGCAGTACCATTTATCATCGTAATGAACGACGGTATGGTACGAGCAAAGAATGAGACGATGATGGCGCATGGTTCCGCCTTTGCCAGTACGCTTTTAGATAATTGTATTCCCATGATCGAAAAGAAGTACCGTGTAAAGCGGGATAAATGGCACCGTGCCATTGCAGGATTTTCCATGGGTTCCATGCAGGCCAGTGTAATTGGCCTGACCAATTTGGATCTTTTTGCGTACATTGGCGTTTTCAGTGGCTTTATGCGTCGTTTGGGCCGTGGGGATGGGATGGATTCTCTGGAGAATAATCCGCATATCCGCTTTATGCAGGATCGGGAACGTTTTTTGCGTGAAGTTAAGCTTTATTACCGTGCGATGGGGTCCAATGATTTTTATTTCCAATCCTTTGAAAATGACAATGCTATGTGTGAGGAGCTTGGATTTAATCAGTATCCCAATCTGGTAAGCCGCGTGATTGAAGGATATCCGCACGATTGGGCAATTCTGCGTCTTTTGCTCCATGACTTTGCCCAGCGTATTTTCCGTGATTAAGGTTTTTCATTAGGCAAGAAAAAAGAGCGCGAAAGCAAAAAACTTTCGCGCTCTTACATTTGTAAAAAAAGATCGTTACTTTTTTAAACGTTTGTCGCTTTTTATGGACAAGTGCGTACCGATCGACTGAAAAACTTGTACCAACAGAATCAGCAAAATAACCGCAAGCACCATAATAAGATACTTATAACGATAGTATCCATAGTCAATTGCAATCTTGCCGAGACCGCCGCCGCCGATAATGCCGCTCATGGCAGAGTACCCCAAAATGGTGGTAATGGCAACCGTAGCATTTGAAATCAGCGAAGGGATGCTTTCCGGAATCATGACTTTCCAGATAATCTGAAAAGGCGTTGCTCCCATACTTTGCGCGGCCTCCACAACATTTGGATTCACTTCGCGCATACTGCCCTCCACAAGACGCGCAATAAAGGGAAATGCTGCGACGACCAGAGGGACAATACTGGCGTTTGTACCAACTGTTGTACCGATGATCAGCCGGCTGAGAGGGAATACCATAATCATCAGAATCAGGAACGGAATAGAGCGCAGCAGATTGATGATGACATTTAATGCCTTTAAAAGCCAAGCCGGCAGTGGGCGAACCCCATTCTTTTCACCGACGACGAGTAAAACGCCAAGAGGCAACCCGATTACAATGGCAAAGGCTGTGGAAAGCACGGTGACGTAAAAGGTCTCCCATATAGCGAACGGGATTTCTTCTTGCAGGATGCGGAGCGCCTCCTGTAAGGATTCCGAAGAAAAAAGTCCGTCAAACATCAGTCTTCTACCTCCTCCGCGATAACGTTGGGAATGGCACGCAAGTAAGCCAACGCCCGCTCAAACTGGCCGTCCTCCGTAGGAACATCGAGCAGCATGTTTCCATAGGCCTGCGCCTCAATGGTGCGCGTGGAAGCGGCGATGATGTTGGCAAGCACACCGATATCAACCGCCATTTTTGCAATAATCGGTGCGCCTGTCACCTGTGCGCCGTTGAAAACCAGACGGATACGCCGTCCTTCTGTCTGGCTGAGCAGCGTTTCGTCCACCCCACTGGGGAAAACCAGTTTTTTCGCCGCTGCGGATTGAGGACTTGAGAATACCTCGGAGACGGGGCCCTCTTCCACCACAATGCCGCCATCCAAAATGGCAACGTGGTTACAAATATCTTCCACGACGCTCATCTGGTGTGTAATGACGACCACGGTAATCCCGAGTTTCTGATTGATTTCCTGAATCAGTGAGAGAATTGCGTGTGTGGTATTGGGATCCAACGCGCTGGTCGCCTCATCACAGAGGAGGACTTTGGGATTGCTGGCAAGCGCACGCGCAATGGCGACACGTTGCTGCTGACCGCCGGAAAGCTGTGCCGGGTAAGCTTTCGCTTTATCGGGGAGTCCCACCAGTTCCAGCAGTTCCATGGCGCGCTGTCTGGCTTCCGATTTCTTCAATCCGGCAAGTTCCATAGGAAAACAGACATTTTGCAGGCAGTTGCGCTGCATCAGCAAATTAAAACCCTGGAAAATCATCGTAATGCTGCGTCTGGCTTCGCGAAGTTCCGCAGCGCTCATGGTATCCATTTCTTTTCCGTCAACGATGACTTGCCCGGAGGTCGGCCGCTCCAGCATATTAATACAGCGCACCAGCGTGCTCTTTCCGGCGCCGCTCATGCCAATTATGCCATAAATGTCACCGTCTTCGATATGTAAGGTGATATCGCGCAAAGCTTCTACGGTGCCGTCGCTGACGTAAAAAGTCTTCGACAAATGGTTCAACTCAATCATGAGCGTTCCGTCCTCCCTTACTTTTGATTACTTTCCACTAATTGCGTCCAGCGTAGACTGTTTTCCACCATAAAGCCCCATCGGCTCCACATGGATTGCGGCAGCAGAGACAATATGCGTTCCATTTTCCGCATTGAAGTCTTCGAGATAGGGGAGGTGCTGGAAGTAGTTTGCATCGACTGTGCCATCCTCCACGATGGTGTTCGGAACGATGTAATCATTATAAATTTGAATATCGAGCGTAATGTCGCGGGCGGCAAGAATCTCTTTCGCAATTTCAAGAATTTCCGCATGCGGTGTGGGAGAAGCCGCTACCGTGATAGTCTGTCCGGCAAGCGCGTCATAATCAACAGAGGAATCATATCCATCTCCGGGATTTTCCACAACGCTTACCACAGAACCGCCGTACTGTTCCGCGATATAATCAGCGGTTTGCTGGCTCTGCAGCGCGGCTACAAGCGCCTTTATTTTATCCGTCGTTTCGTTACCTTCCTTTACTGCAAGAATGTTGGCATAGGCGGAAGCAGATCCTTCCATAACCAAGGAATCCTCGACGGGATTTAAACCGGCGTTAATGGCATAGTTGGAGTTAATGACCGCATAGTCGACATCCTGAAGCACATTTGGAATTTGTGCGGCTTCTGTTTCGACAATTTCGATGTTGTAGGGATTTTCCTCGATATCCACTTTAGTCGCGGTAATGCCGGCCCCTTCTTTTAACGTTATGATCCCGTTTTCCTCAAGAAGCAGCAGTGCGCGTGCTTCGTTTGTAGTATCATTGGGGACGGCAATCTGGATTTTCTCGTTGGAACAACCGGCCAACGAAAGTAAGCTTAAAACTAAAATAGCAGCGAGGATCAGAGACAAAGCTCTCGTTTTCATGGGGATTCTCCTTTTTTAAAATTTCTATTTGAAGCGGCTTTGGAACTCAAGATGAAAGAACCCTTGGGATAAGGCGTCCAAAGGAATGACAAGCCGGCCTGAGAAACAGCTTTTTTCCAATGAAAAAGCAGGAAGCAAAACTTGCTTCCTGCTTGAATTCTATAAGAAAAAGGCCATAACCCTGAAAAAGGCGATATCTTATCAATTCACTTTATGACAGAAAGCACATGGAGAGAAGACCGACACATGCACATTCTTGCTGCTGCAGCTGTATCTTTTCCCATATGGCTTTCCCTTTCTTTCCAAAACCGATCAATCAAATATGACCCTAATTATACCGTGGATGTGTTCTTCTGTCAATAACATATTGCATAAAATTTCGATTTATTTCTTGAAAATACATAAATTTTGTACTTTCAAGTGTGAGTTTTTAATTGAGTGAAAAACTTTGAAACAAGTGCATTTTATGTTATGATAAAGAAAAGCTTAAAGCTTCTGCGTAATTAATAATGATTTTCATTTTTTATAGGAGGATGTTTTATGAAATCCGATGCGCGGCTTGTTGCAATCGGCGAACTTCTTATCGATTTCACACCGATGAAAGGAACGGGAAACCCCAAATTCGAGCAGAATCCTGGCGGTGCGCCTGCCAATGTGCTTGCCGCTTTTACAAAGCTTGGCGGTAGCGCGGCCATGATTGGTATGGTGGGGGAGGATCTGTTTGGCCGTTACTTGCGCGGTGTTTTGCAAGAGACAGGAATAGACGATCGCGGGTTAAAAACCACGGCGGAGGCGGAAACAACGCTGGCTTTTGTTTCCATTGCGCCCGATGGTGATCGGGATTTTGTCTTTTACCGGCGTCCTGGCGCGGACACAAGATTACGTTGGGAGGACGTTGACGTCTCCTTGATTGAGAGATGCAGGATTCTGGCGTTTGGTTCTTTGTCCCAGACAACCGAGCCCTCTCGAACAGCAACGTTGCGTGCGGTGGAACTCGCTCGAAAACTGGGCAAAACAACGGCATATGATCCCAACTGGCGCCCGTCTCTGTGGCATGACAGAGAAAATGGCATTGCAGTTATGCGTGCTTCTTTACCATATGCAGATATTTTAAAAGTTTCGGATGAAGAGGCAATTTTGCTGACAGGAGAGCGAGACTGGACGCGTGCCGCAAAACGTCTGGCCGAATCGGGTCCGCGTGCAATTTTTATAACGTTGGGTGCGGATGGATGCTATTATCGGCTGGCAGGCGTTGAGGGTCTTGCACCTGGATATTCAGTCAATTGCGTCGATACGACCGGTTCCGGCGACGCCTTTTTCGGCGCGGCTCTCGCTGAAATTGATGCGTTGGGAGGCTTGGACGCTGTAACATCGAAAGATGCGGCGCGCATTGCGCGTTTTTCAAATGCAGCAGGTGCATTGTGTGCGACACGGCGCGGCGCAATACCTGCCATGCCGGAAAGAACGGAAGTGGAAGCATTGCTCAGCGGCGTGGAATAAGTATGGGTCTTTTTGGAAATCCTATCCCCGAGGTGAAAAAATGAAAAAGGATCGAACTGAGGAAGATCTGCCGTTGGGATTTGGAATGTTGCTAGCTCGAAATGCTGAGGCTATGAATCGTTTCCGTGCGCTTCCAGATGAAGAAAAGCAAACGATTATTGATACAGCTGCAAAAATGAATTCCCAAAAAGATATGCGGGCGTATGTCGATCAAATCATACGCGGAACATTCTCGTAAGAATTTTCAACACCCCAAGGAAATTTCCTTGGGGTGTTGAAAAAAGTATTGACAAGCCGTATGGCTCATGCTATAATATAGCACGTTGATTGAAAACTCGTGCATCTGGGGGTATAGCTCAGCTGGGAGAGCGCTTGAATGGCATTCAAGAGGTCAGCGGTTCGATCCCGCTTATCTCCACCAGAAAAGTCCTGAAATCGTTTGATTTTGGGGCTTTTTCTTGTATTTTAGTCAAAATGAAAAATAGACATTAGTTGCTGGAGCAATTTGCAAAACATTAGTTATTATGGTTGAAATCTAAAAAGTATGGTTGTTTGCAGTATCGGGTCTGCAACCATATTACGGAAGGCGGTTTTCCATGAAAAAGCGGACTTTTTGGATTGTAATGTGTATACTTTCCATATGTAATGGGGCCTTTTTCTTTAAGGCATCATATAATGCCATGAATAGAGGGATAGAGGGTGTTGATAATCAAGCAGGGTTACTCTTTATCCCGGTTCTTTGGGTCATGGCGGTACTTGTGCTCGTTATGATAGCCGTATTTACATGGGTATTTGGAAAGCAAATGAATAAGGATCGAATAATTTGGCTTAGAAACCCGGTTCAACTGTCTGGACTGTCGCCAAAAGAAAAAGTTTGTAGGATGATTTTTATTTTCGCAACCGGTTTTCTGATGTTATTGGGATATGGTTTATTTGCAAATGATCCAGTCTGGGCTGTTGCTTATGCGTTCTCGGGCGGCGCACTGTTTGTGTTTCTTCATACGTGGATCAAAGCATCAGTGCAGCATCATCAGGGTCAAAATAGCTGAGTGAAAATGTTTCGTTTCATTTACAGTCTTTTTGCGTGATTAAAATAAGGAGAGAAGCTATGAGGGTATTAATTATTGACGCGCAAGGCGGCGGCGTGGGGCGTTACCTGGTTGCCATGATTAAGCAACGGCTTCCACAAATAGAAATCACGGCAGTGGGAACGAACAGTACGGCGACAACAGCGATGCTGAAGGCGGGCGCCGATCATGCGGCAACAGGGGAAAACGCCGTTGTAGTCTGCTGCAGAAAGGCAGACGTCATTATTGGTCCGGTTGGAATTGTAATTGCGGATTCTTTATATGGGGAGATTACGCCTGCTATGGCAAAAGCGGTGGGGCAGAGTTTGGCAAAACGCATTCTCATTCCTATTAATCACTGTGATAACATGATTGTGGGCGTCCCGGATCTGAATATTGGGAAATTGGCCCAGCAGGCTGTTGCGATACTGGAAGAGCTGGATGGTTGACAGGCAGTGGTATTTGTTATAAAATTTCTTTGTCTTTATCGTGACGGCATGCAGGAGAAAACCAAATCTTGCGTTGTATGACCAGGACATGTGAGGAAGGCATGCGGTGTTTCCAAAACATCGTACGCCTTTTTTGTTGGTTTCTAAAAATGCATTTACATCTAGTACTGGAATGAAGGAAAATCGAAAATATAGAAAACTTGCAATATTTGCCGCAAGACGACAGGAGTGAGGAAACATGGAGTTATCAGAATTCTTTCAAAAATATCCAAAAGTAGCGCTTGCTTTTTCCGGAGGAGTAGATTCTGCCTATTTGCTTTATGCGGCTATCAAGGAAAATGCGGAAGTGCAGGCATACTATGTCAAGTCGTCCTTTCAACCACAGTTTGAATTGGAAGATGCAAAACGTCTGGCGGAACAACTCCATGCCCGATATAAAATTTTAGATTTGGATGTACTTTCGGATGCTCGGATTGCCAAGAATCCTGCGGATCGCTGTTATTATTGTAAAAAACGAATTTTTGAAGCAATTTTGGATGCGGCACGGCAAGACGGTTTCTCTGTCTTGATAGACGGAACAAACGCATCAGACGATGCAGGAGACCGACCGGGGATGCGTGCCTTGCGGGAGCTTTCTGTGCATTCTCCCCTGAGAGAGTGTGGGATCACAAAAGAGGAGGTCCGGAAGCGCTCGAAGGAAGCTGGGCTGTTTACCTGGAACAAACCGGCCTATGCGTGTCTGGCGACCCGGATTTCCTCGGGGACAGGTTTGACAGAACGTGCGCTCCGGGTGACAGAGACCGCAGAAGCCTATCTTTCTTCCCTGGGTTTTACAGATTTTCGCATTAGAATGCTGGACAATGCCGCAAAAATTCAAATTCCGGAAGAACAGTTTCCCAAAATATTTGCTATGCGGGAAAAAGTTACAGACGAACTGAGAAAGTATTATGATGCAGTTTTATTGGATATGGAGGCACGCGGATGAACAATGAAACAAAACGGATTTTGGAAGCGGTACGGGATGGGAAAATATCGGTAGACGAGGCGCTACTTCAAATAAAAACGGAGCCTTTTACAGATATTGGTTATGCAAAAGTAGATTTACACCGCAAAATCCGTCAGGGCATGGCGGAGGTGATTTATGGCGCGGGAAAAACGCCGGAGCAGATTATCGGGATTGCGCGTACGATGATAGGCAAAGGTCAAAACACGATCCTCATTACCCGTCTTTCGTCGGATGCCGCCAAGGAAATTTTTAAGGATATTCCTCTGCGATATGAGGCTGTCGCTCGTGTTGGGATAATTGGTACATTGCCGGAACCGGATGGTATGGGCAAAATCGTAGTGGCAACAGGGGGTACCAGCGACATTCCTGTGGCGGAAGAAGCGGCATTGACGGCAGAAGTATTTGGAAATCAGGTTCTCAGGCTGTATGACGTTGGCGTGGCAGGGCTGCATCGGCTGCTTGCACATTTGGAAGAAATTATGAGTGCCAGCGTCATTATTGCAATTGCAGGTATGGAGGGAGCACTTGCCAGTGTGATTGGCGGACTGGCAGACTGCCCTGTGATAGCCGTTCCTACGAGCGTGGGCTATGGAGCTGCGTTTGGCGGGGTCTCCGCGCTGTTGTCGATGCTGAATTCCTGTGCAAGCGGGGTATCGGTGGTCAATATTGATAACGGTTTTGGCGCGGGATATTTGGCGAGCATGATAAATCATATGGCTGCCGGAAAGGAATTGTAAGATGAAAACATTATATTTAGATTGTGGTATGGGTGCAGCAGGGGATATGCTGACGGCTGCATTATTGGAACTTTTACCGGAACCGGATCATTTTTTAGAGAGACTCAAAGACCTTGGGATCCCTGGTGTCTCCATATCTCGGGAACGCGTATCCAAGTGCGGCGTATTTGGAACGCATATCAGCGTAAAAGTGCATGGAGAGGAAGAAGAGAGTGCCGATGTTTCCGAATTTGCGCACACTCATAGTCATGATCCCCACGACCACGCCCATGCCCATGAACATTCTCATGACCACGCACATGGTTATGAACATCCCCACGACCATGAGCACGCCCATGACCATATCCATCCCCACGACCACGCGCATCGATCTGGAGATCTCGGCGAGCATGATCACCTGCATGTACATACGCACCATCACAGTGGGCTTTCTGAAATGGAACATCTCGTAGCGGAGCTTCCAATACCGGAATCGGTACGTGCGGATGTACTGGCGGTTTATGGTCTGATTGCCGAGGCGGAGAGCGTCGCGCATGGGGTTCCCGTCCACGAGGTCCATTTCCATGAAGTGGGGGCCATGGACGCAGTGGCGGATATTACGGCGGCGTGTCTTTTGATGCGGGAGTTGAATCCGGACGAGGTAATTGTTTCACCAATTCGCCTGGGAACGGGCCAGGTGCGTTGTGCACATGGGATTTTGCCGGTGCCGGCTCCTGCAACTGCCTATATTCTGCGGGATGTGCCTGTTTATGGAGGAACTATCAGAGGAGAACTCTGCACCCCGACGGGCGCTGCACTTTTAAAACATTTTGCTACGGGATTCGGCGCTATGCCTGTGATGAAAGTAACCCGCATTGGTTATGGAATGGGGAAAAAAGATTTTGAAGCGGCAAACTGTGTCAGAGCCATGTGGGGAGAAAGCCAAGATCAATCGGACTTGGTGCTGGAATTATCCTGCAATGTAGATGATATGACGGCGGAAGCGGTTGGGTTTGCCATGGAGCGTCTGTTCGAAGGCGGTGCTTTGGAGGTCTACACGATTCCGATTGGCATGAAAAAATCCCGACCGGGCACCTTGATTCGTGTAATGTGTCGGGAGTTGGATCGTGAGAAAATCATTGCGTTACTCTTTCGGTATACGACAACGATTGGTATTCGAGAAGCCGCAACGCGCCGGTATGTCCTGAAAAGGGAAGTTTCTACTTTGGCAACTCCGTATGGTGAAGTCCGGCGCAAGGAATCCACAGGGTATGGCGTTACGCGCAGGAAGTATGAATACGAAGATTTGGCGGAAATTGCCAGAAAAAAAGAAATTAGCTTGGAAGACGCCCGCTGCCTTATAGAAGCCTTGCACGAAAATGAGGTTTTTTGATTTTTTCAGGCCGCGGGGCTGCGAATAAAAAGTCTCGGTGTCTTTTACACCGAGACTTTTTTAATTTAAATTCGTTCTGCAAGAGGTGTGTAGACTGCTTCGTCGGAAACACTGAGATAGGAGGGACGGATAATTTTATCCATATTAATCAGCTCTTCGAGTCGGTGTGCGCTCCAACCAACAATACGGGCAACAGCAAACATGGGCGTAAACAGCTCTTTGGGAAGCCCAAGCATACCATAAACAAAACCGCTGTAGAAATCCACATTGGCGGAAACGCCTTTGTAAATCCGGCGTTTTCTCGCGATCACCTGCGGCGCCAGTTCCTCAATCATGGTATAAAGCGCGAGATCCTTGTCAAGGCCCTTTTCCTTGGCCAGACTGGCGACAGAATCGCGGAAAATCAAAGCGCGTGGATCGGATAAAGAATAAACTGCATGCCCCATCCCATAAATGAGGCCTGTTCGATCAAACGCTTCCCTGTCTACCAGTTTTTCCAGATAATTTTCCACAGCGTCCCGGTCAGTAAGATCCTGCACGTGACTCTTCAAATCAGCAATCATTTCTACAACTTTAATGTTGGCACCTCCGTGTTTGGGCCCTTTCAAAGACGCCAAAGCAGCCGCAACCGAAGAGTAGGTATCGGTGCCGGAGGAGGTAACGACATGCATGGTAAAGCTGGAATTGTTACCGCCCCCATGTTCCATGTGGAGGACAAGCGCAAGGTCCAATACGCGCGCTTCCAGTTCAGAATAGCGCTTGTCCGGTCTCAGCATACGCAGGATGTTTTCCGCCATGGAAAGTTCGGGTTTCGGACGATGAATATAAAGGCTTTTATCACGCTGGTAGTGATTGTAGGAATGGAATCCATAAACAGCCAGCATGGGGAAAATGCCGATTAATTTGATACACTGCCGAATCACATTGGGAATAGAAATATCATCGGCATATTTATCGTAGTTGGCAAGCGTCAAAACACTGCGGGAAAGTGTGTTCATCATATCGGCCCGAGGCGCTTTCATGACCACATCACGGACAAAATTTGTCGGCAGCATCCGACAGGCAACGATCAATTTTTTAAAGTTTTCAAGTTCTGCAGCGTTGGGAAGTTTTCCAAATAGTAAAAGATAGGCGCTTTCCTCATATCCTAAACGGCCTTCGCGAATAAATCCTTCGGTTAAATCACGAATATCGATCCCGCGATAAAATAAGCGTCCGTCGCACGGGACGTCTTGTCCGTTTACCTTTTGTGTGGACTGAATCTGGGAAATTTGCGTCAAACCTGCCAGAACACCTTTTCCGTTAATATCACGCAAACCACGTTTTACGTCGTATTTTGTATAAAGCGTTTTGTCGATTTGATTATCGCGCAGGCATATTTCCGCCAATTTCTTGATTTCCTGAGAGGAAGACCATTGAACGGTTGTGTTCATACATACACTCCTTTCATCTTTCAATCAATACATTTATAAATTATTTGATTTAGTATATCATAAAATTATTTCGACAATTTGCCCAAATTGTAAATGAATCATGAACATAAAAAGGAAGAGAAAAGATGGGCCTTGCTTGAAGTGTATGTATTCGACCAAAAAATGTGATATTTTTCAAAGATTAATTGCAAAATACTAAGAAATTGTGCATAAAATCTGTGAAGAAATAAATCAGTTAAAAATTGGAAGACTGGGGGAAATGCTTGACAGAATTCAAAAGACAGAGGTATAATAAAAAGAACAAGCGGAAAAAGTTAGATACAGCTTTAAGGGGTGTTTTGTGAGTTTTACGGATTTTTTTTCAACGGATGCGGGAAAGACAATTCTCACGTTCCTCATTTCCATGGTTCCGATTTTTGAATGCCGCGCCGCAATTCCTACCGGCGTTGCCTGCGGATTACCGGCGGCGGTTGTTTTTGTAGTGTCTGCACTGGGGAACATTCTCCCGGTTCCTTTTATTATTCTTTTTATTCGAAAAATATTTGATTGGCTTCGACGGAAAAACGCGAAGCTTGAAAAATTTGTTGCCCGTATGGAGGCCCGTGCAGAGGGGAAGGCAAAAAAAATCCGTAATTATAGTGCGATTGGTTTAATTTTATTTGTAGGTGTGCCCTTGCCGGGTACCGGAGCCTGGACCGGTGCCTTTATCGCTGCGATGCTTGGGCTAAAAATGCGGCATGCATTACCGGCGATTTCTTTGGGAGTAATAATTGCCTGTGTCCTGGTGATGTTTCTCTCTCTTGGCGCGAAAGCTGCGATTCAATTGCTATAAAGGTTCGTATCATTAGAAAAGGAAGCGTTTCCCATGTCTCGTCAAAAAGAACGTCCACAAACTTTTATGTCCAGGGTGCTGTTTATCCTGATGTCTCAGGTAGTAATCAAGCTCCTGGGCCTTGTTTATCGGCTCGTTATCACCAATGTGGAAGGTTTTGGCAATATCGGCAACGGTTATTATAGTGCCGGATATCAAATCTATACGCTCCTGCTTGCGCTTTCATCGGTTGGTATTCCAAACGCCATATCTAAAATGGTTTCCGAACGACTGGCAGTTGGAAAGTACCGCCAGGCAAAACGGATTTTTAAAACTGCGTTATTGTTGTTTGCGGTAATTGGCGCGTTTTTTTCCTTCCTCATGTATTTTGGCGCGGATTTTATTGCGCTTCGCATGATTCAGTTGGATGGCGTGCAATATACATTACAGGCCCTTGCTCCTTCGGTGTTTTTTGTTTGCATTTCTTCTGTCATCCGCGGCTATTTTTTGGGACATCAGGATGTTCGGGTTTCCGGAACATCGCAGGTGATTGAGCAAATTTTTAAGACGACGCTGACAATTGTTTTTGTTCTGATGCTGGTGACTGAATCTGCGGAAATTATGGCAGCTGCCGCAAACTTTGCTACCACCGTTGCAATAGTTATCAGCTTTTTGTATTTGTTGCTGTACTATCGTCATCATCGTGCAAAGCTCAACACCATTCCAGACGGCGCGCCTCCCGAAGCGCCAGATGATGCAGAGCATGGCTTTTTTCGTGTTGCAAGCAGCATTCTCTGGATTTCCATTCCAATTTCATTATCTTCTACCATTGCTGCATTTGCGCGTGTGATTGACACCGCTACGATTACACGTGGTATCACGGCTGCGTTTGGCGGCGGTATTCCAGGCGTTCCCGGTATTCCCACTGCGGATATGTTAAATGAAGAAGTGGCGCGTCTGTCCGGAATGCTTTCCAAGAGTGATATTATTACAAATCTTCCGTTGGCGCTCAATATTGCGTTTGCGACTGTACTGGTTCCGTCCATTGCTTCTGCGCTTGCAAAGGGCAACCGGAAAGAGGCGTCGGATCGTGTCAGCTATTCGCTACTGGTTTCGACACTGTTGATCCTTCCGTGTGCAACCGGCTTAATCACGCTTGCGCAGCCGATTTTTGATTTGATTTATCCGGCTACCAATGACGGTGCAGATTTGTTGCAATTAGCCGCGGTTGCGTTGATTTTTACGGCATTAGATCAGACCATTTGTGGAGCCTTGCAAGGCATTGGAAAGGTATTTGCGCCGGCAATTGGTTTACTGTGCGGTGCCTTTGTAAAAGTGATATTGAATCTGATATTGATCCGGATTCCATCCGTCAATATTTATGGTGCGGCATACAGTTCCATTGTCTGCCACGTTGTGGCTTTTTCGGTGTGTTTTTATTTGCTGCACCGTGCAATTCCCTTAAAAGTACCATTCGGAAAATTTGTTGTAAAGCCTGTTCTAGCTAATATTCTGATGGGCGCTTTTTCCATTGGTGCTTATGCGCTACTGTATCGGCTCACGAGTTCCAATGCGATTGGAACATTGGGTTCCATCGCATTGTCCGTTGCGTTTTATGCGATTGTAATTGCCGTTATGCGGGTTCTTGACCGCGATGAGCTTTTACAGCTGCCGGGTGGTGAGAAGCTGTATGCGTTGCTCTGCCGCGTTAAATTATATCGCGAGCATGAATGAAAAATTTGAAATTATGGTATATAAAAAAGCAGCTGCTCTGGTTTTCCAGGACAGCTGCTTTTTTATCAGGAATATTCACGTCGTCCATCCAATGCGCGCAAAAGCGTGATTTCATCCGCATATTCCAAATGCCCTCCGACCGGCACACCGTAGGCCAGCCGAGTTACTTTGACAGAAAAGGGACGTAAAAGACGGGAAAGATACATGGCAGTAGCCTCGCCCTCCGTATTTGGATCCGTTGCCATAATCACTTCCTGCACACCACCCTCTGCTATGCGTGCAAGCAATTCCTTGATACGCAAGTCGTCGGGCCCCACATGATTCATCGGAGAAATCACCCCGTGGAGTACATGGTACCGGCCGTGATATTCGTGCGTGCGTTCCAACGCTGCAACATCGCGGGGATCCGAAACAACACAAATTGTCGAGGCATCCCGATCCGGGTTATCACAGATAGGACAGACCATGGAATCCGACAGGTTACAGCAAATGGAGCATTGCCGGACGGAATGTTTGGCATCCATGATTGCGTCGGCAAAGGCTCTGGCCGCTTCTTCCGGCAAATCCAACACATAAAAAGCCAATCGTTGAGCGGTTTTATGTCCAATACCAGGCAGACTCTCGAATTGTTCAATCAGGCGCTCCAAAGAGGCGGAAAAAACTCGCATTAAAACAACCCGCCCATATTCATGCCGCCGGAAAGGCGGTTCATGGTTTTTTCGGCATCTTCACGCGCAGCGCGGATTGCCCCGTTAACAGTCAGAAGAATCAGATCAGACAACATCTCTGCATCTTCCGGATCAATGACGTCCGGCGCGATGGTAAGCTTGACGCATTCCAATTTTCCATTTACAACGACCTGGACCTCGCCGCCGCCGGAAGCAAAGGAATATTCTTTTTCATCCAGCTCCCGACGAGCGTTTTCCATGTCCGCCTGCATTTTCTGCGCTTGACGGAGCATGGCGTTCATATTCATGCCGCCCATGGGCGGTATTTTATTCTTTGCCATCATAACACCTCTTATTTTTATTTATTCAAGAGACCATTTTCCACCTCTGCGATGATACGGTCTACATTTTCTGCAATAGGCCTTGTCCCGTCAAGTCGGATCACAGGACCACGGTAATCTTTGAGCCAGTTTTCTACGGTATCCTCAGCACGAGATTCCACAAACGTAAAAAATTGCGCTTCCTGCGCATATAAGTCGCCACCAGCATGTATTCTATCGCCAAATTTCTGAAAAGAACGGTTTCTGACCCGTTCCAGCCGCTGTTCCCTTGGCACGGAGAGCAGGACGGCACAGTGAAAATAGGGGAGTGCTTCGTCGCAATCTCCTCGGACAGCGGCAAAGACAAAACGCTCATGCGTCCGGATTTCACGGAGCAGCAGAATCTCGACCTCTTTCCGGGTGCGTGGCGCAGCATAAAGATAGTCAGGGTCCGTTTTGGGAAAATAAAGATCTTCAATGTCAATGAAGTGCATGTCCAGCCGTTGTGCCAGCGCCTTTCCCAGAGTGCTCTTGCCGACGCCATTCAGTCCGCAGATCAGAATTCCCATTCGCTGTTCTTTCCTGCACATGTGCGCTTATTTGGTCTCGATTGTGACGCCGGCAGCGCGGCCATCTTTCATAATGGTATCAAACCCATCAAATGCTGCATTTTGTTTCTTCAATTGTTCAGAGGAGGAGACGCGGACCGTGCAGGATTCCCCCAATATCCGCGATGCAGCTTCCGCAATGGTATTGCGCAGATCCGGTTTATCAAGCAGCATCACGGAAATTTCGCCTTCCACAACAAGCGTTAAAATCTGCCGTTCATAGTACATTTTGGCGAGCGTCAGGTGTGTGTAGGCCGACCGTGGCAACACGCCGCTGAGCGTTTTGCAAATGGCAACTTTACTTTCAGAGGCAAGCTCTGGTTTTTCCTCCAGTTTGGGAGAACGCTTTTTTTCGAAAGTGGCGGATTGTTTCGTTTGTTGTCCGGCGATTTCCCGCTCTGCTGGAACATCCCTATCATCGAAAGGTGGGGGACCGTCTTCCGCAAGGGGAAATGGGCAGTCGTCTTCCGACGGTGAATTTGTTTCTGCAGACGCTGAATGCTCCGGGGATACCGGGTTATTAGGCGCGGGAGAAAGGGAAACCACACCGGAGGCTAATCTGGTCTCCAAGGCGGCAATCCGTCCGGCAAGTTGGGTGGGATCCTCGGCTGCAACGATGGGAGAACAGAGACCGATGAGACAGAGTTCTGCTTCCAGACGCCCACCAGAAGCACGTTGCATGGCGTCAATGGTTTTTTGAAGCGACGAGGTAATATCCATCACATGGCGGGGCGAAAACCGCTTGGCATCGCGCAGCAGCGATTGATGGTCAAAACCGGGGGAAGAAAGTCCCGGCGCTGCATCCGGTGCAGTTTGATAGAGCAGAACATCGCGAAAATAAGCGGCGAGCCGTTCCAATGACGACCGAATATCGCGGCCATCCATGTAAAGCCGATCCAACGCCAAAAGCGCACTGGACGCATTCTGCGCGGCAATGGCGCCGACAATGGTATCTAGGCATTCGTTAGAAGGGATTCCCATTGCCTCTATGACGGCAGACTCTGTTAATTCACCGGTTCCATCATGCCCGATCATACACCGCTCCAGAAGAGAGAGAGAATCTCGAACGGAACCATCCGCTAGTTTTGCAAGGAGGTCAAGCGCCTTTGGCGCTATGCGAAGCCCCTCTTTTTCCGCAATAGCCGAAATATTGGAGGCAATTTCCCGCGGCTCTACTCGTTTGAAATCAAATCTCTGGCAGCGCGAGAGAATCGTTGCCGCGACGCGATGCAGCTCCGTCGTAGCCAGGATAAACATCACATACTCCGGTGGTTCTTCCAGTGTTTTTAAAAGTGCGTTAAATGCACCGGCAGACAGCATATGCACTTCGTCAATAATATAAACGCGGCGTTTTACATTGGCGGGAGGGTAAGTGGTCTCTTCCAAAATAGCACGCATGTTATCTACGCCGGTATTGGATGCGGCATCCAATTCCAAGACGTCTAAAATAGAGCCATCCAAAATACCACGGCAGGAAGGACATTCGTTACAAGGGTTCCCGTTGACCGGATGTTCACAGTTGACGGCCCGTGCAAGCAATTTTGCACAAGTCGTTTTTCCGGTACCGCGTGTCCCGGTAAACAGATAGGCATGAGAAACCCGGCCGGACTGCACCTGATTTTTCAACGTTACCGTAATATGTCGCTGTCCGTAAACCGCGTCAAAGGTTTGCGGGCGGTATTTTCGATAATACGCCTGGTACAAAAATCACTACCTCCAAAAAATAACACGATCCGGCCAATGGCGAGACCGCACAGCGAACTTTGAATTTACAATATGACCGCCACTCATCCAGAAGACTCAGAACCGGAACCCCCGCGGCACACGGAGCAAAACTGCTTAATGCTGCTCGGTTCCCCGCCTGACATGGTTCACAGCCGTCCGTTGCGCGGGACCGGTCCCTCTACACCGTCTGTATGCAGCTGACATCACATTATAAACCCTCGGAAACGCATTCACCCCTGCTGTAGCGGATTGCAGGTACAGGGCACCGCTATCTCCCCGGTTAGTGCGGTCTGGCCACAGGCCGGATCAAAACTTGTTACCCAAACAAGAAAATCATATGCCGGACCAAAAAGCCGTCGTCCAAAAAGCAATCTTACTTTTTGCTTATTTAGTATACAATAGATTTTCAAAATTATCAAGTCTTTTTCTTGCAATTCCACGCAATATGTGTTAATATAAACTTAACATTATTCGAGGTGAAGCATATGGGCAATCGCAGGCTGTCGATTTTAAAGCGGATTTACAAACTTTTGGATCATGTAACCCCCCTTAACGAGGATTGTGGAGAACTTTGTTGTGCGCGTTGTTGCAAAGGCGGCGATCATGACGGCATGTGGTTATTACCGGATGAAGATCTTTTGCTAAAAGACGCGGATTTTTTGACGATCCACGAGACGTTGGAGGGAAAATATGCGATATGCAATGGCCATTGCGATCGAAAGTTGCGTCCGATAGCCTGTCGAATTTTTCCGTATTTCCCTATGATGTTCCGAACGCGGGCTGGGACGCACAGTGTGAAGGCAATGCCGGATGTTCGCGCGATGGCTTCCTGTGCGCTGTTTGATGCCGATGCTCCTGAAATTGATCCCCGGTTTAAGCAGGCGGTTCGCCGTGCGGGGATGTTGATGTTGCAGGATCGTTGTATGCGGGGCTGGTTGGATCGAAACAGTTCCTATTTATTTGATATCGCGCAAATGAAAGCGTTGCTGGAGGCATGAAATATAACAAAAAAGAAATAGCAGAATTTTTATAAAAGCAGCGGAAATGTTTTTGACATTTCCGCTGCTTTTATCCATGTATCGGGAAACGGGTGCTTGTAATCGCCGCTTGTGACAACGACGTACACTCCATATTTAGCACACCTCTCTCAAACATAATTTTTTCTGGGCAGATAGGTATCTCATCTGATCTGGACTAATTTGACTATCCGATTGCCGTATGTTACAATTAAAATCAAGGAAGAGGTGGGTTGCAAATCCATGATGTTGGTTTGAGGGAGACTGTACCTATGAAGTTTTATGATATTTCCCGTGAAATGCTCTCTGCACCGCGCTACCCTGGAACGGAGGCACCGCGTGTCATTCCGTTGATGCGAATAGGAGAACAGGATTCTCATTATAATTTGAGTGATTTGGCTTTTGGCGCACATACAGCGACCCACTGCGATGCATGTTGGCACTATGTAAAGGATGCCCCCGATATTGCTGCGATGCCTCTTGAGCATTATATCGGAACTTGTTATGTGATGGAGGTCCCGGAAGATTCAGTGATTTCGGAGGAATATCTGCGGGAGCATTTGCCTGTAGGTGTTTCACGTCTTTTGATAAAAGGCGGCGGAAACAGCTTTCTTTCCAATGAAGCTGCAGAAACTCTTCAGAAAAATGGCGTCATTACCGTGGGAACGGATGGTTGGAGTGTTTCGCCTCTCGATCGAAATTCACAGCTCCACAGTATTTTGCTGGGGCATGGCATCGCCATTCTTGAGCAACTTGCTTTGTCTGAGGTTCCGGAGGGATATTATACGCTCTGCGCACCACCCATTAAAATAGCCGGTGCGGACGGTGCTCCCTGCAGGGCCATTCTGTTTTGCGATTCATAAAAATGCATGGACAAAATGTCCGTTTTGAAGTGGACGTTTTGTGTTCTCACAAAGGTTTTCCATTTAAAACAGCTTTCTGAAGTTTGTCTCCCACGTATACAAGTTTCAGAGAAAAAATCGGTGCTTCTGTTTCGAGAAGTTTTAAAAATATACGGTCGCCCTCCCAAATGGGCAGGTTGAAAATTTGTTCTTTTGGGACCCATTCCAGTATACCCTCGTCGCAGTCCAGTAAAGTTCCCTGAAATTCATCAGCGGTATAAAGAAACATATATTCGGTGTCCAGTTGATCTGTCACGAATGTGATGATTCCGCGCAGACGAAAGGAAGTAAGCGTAAGTCCGGTTTCTTCGCGGACTTCGCGCAGCAGACAATCCTCCGGGCTTTCCCGGCTTTCAAATCCACCACCGACACCGATCCATTTGTCGTGGTTGATATCGTGATCCTTTTTGACACGATGCAACAGAAGGTAGCAGCCGTTTTTTTCAATATAGCAAAGCGTTGTGTTTCTCATCTTCCCTGTACCGCTTTAGAATACTCATGTGTTGAAAGTTTAATTTCGTAATCGACCGGCGCGGAGAACGGAAGTTCCAAAAGCTCCGGTTCATTTAAGAGCCGGCGCAGGAGCCGTACGCTGCCAGCAAAATATAAGCCGTCTGCGATTCGCTCGTCTACAGTCATACCAAGTTCTAAAGCGTCACGCAGCTCAAAAGATCCATCCTCCTTAAAGTAAGGACGACGGTACTTTTCACCGACGACGACAAAAAATGAATTGGTACCCCAGTTTACCAGGTGGTGATAGTTTGCGCTCATCTTAATGCTGCCGAGATTGGTGATAAAAACGGTACTGTTATAAGGGTCCGATTTCGACAGGGAAGCGGGGACTTTCCCATAGTAATCCAATATTTTCAATCCGCCTACAATGATCCGCGTGCACCAACGGGGTAATTTTTTAAAAACATCCATAATATCCGTGGTGCTGTCCTGCTTTTCATAAACACGGACGCTATAAACAATATTGCGCAGTTTGTCATGAAATTGCTGAATGGGAGAAATATCGCTGTCTTGATCAAACTTTAAAATGGCAAGTGATTCCTGGGCATCGTCCACAAATTTCTTTTTTACTACAAAGGAAAAAGAAAGGTCATTGCGGTCGTAGGTTCGGTGTCCCGAAATAAACCGATTCATTTTTGGCCGCAAATAGACGGTTTTTGCCAGAGCAGCACAGATAACCTGAAAAATGGTATATTTATAATTGGGGTTTGCAGCATTTTTTCGATCTATGTAATCTATAACGGAAGTGAGATCAATCACCTCGTTCATCACAGCTTCGTTATCGGTGCGCCGGGGTAAAAGAAACGGCATGAATACATGCATGGAGTCCAGATCCCGCGCCAATTTTGCGTCGCGTCGATCTCCGCGACGGCGCTGCTTTCCGTTCATAAAAAGTCCTCATTTCAAATAAATTGTTACAATTTCATGATAACACATAGGGACAGTCTGTGCAACTGGATTTGTTTATCACTTTTATACAATATTTTATCTAAAAAGTATATTGGGAGAATTGTTTTGCGATATATTAGGAAAATAATTTCGCCGGAGCTCGCAGGAAAGACAATTCATGCGCTGTTACGTTCGGAATTGCATTGTTCGGAATCCTTGATTAAAAAATTAAAGCGTCGCAGTGGAGCGATCCTTTTAAATGAAGAACCGGTTCGATCCGTCCGAAATATTGCTGTATCTGGAGATATCCTTGCGGCAGATGTGGACGATGAAGAACCTATCCCGGACCGTATGGTTTGCGGCGTCCCCATTCTCTATGAAGACGAGGATCTTCTGGTGATTCATAAACCGGCCGGAATGGCGGTACATCCTGCCGGCATGACCGCTTATGCCGGTACGGTTGCGGAAGCCGTTTGTGCCTACCTTGGCGGTCGTGCACTGCACTGTGTCAATCGCCTGGATCGTGGGACTTCCGGAGTGATGGCAATTGCAAAAAGTGGCTATGCCCATGAACGCATGCGCTGTTTGTTGCATACTGCGGCATGCAAGCGGGAATATCGCGCAATTGCCTTGGGTACGGTTTGGCCGCCGGCTGGTCTTATCGACCTCCCCATAGCGCGTGAGCGAGAGTCCGCTATCCGGCGCTGCATTGACGCAACGGGTTTCCCGTCCAGAACGCGATACGAAGTCCTTGCGACGGGTGCCGGGTTTTCCCTTTTGCGAATTGTACCGGAGACCGGCCGTACGCATCAGATTCGTGTGCATATGGCTGCAATTGGGCATCCATTGGTTGGGGACTGGCTCTATGGTATAGAAGATCCGGAATTCATTTCGCGGCCGGCGCTGCATTCGTATAAAATTTCTCTGACAAGCCCTGTGAGTCAGGTACAACTTGAAATTACGGCCCCGATTCCGGAAGATATGACGGCGCTTATTCAAAGAATGAGGTAGTTTATGGGATTTTTACCTGTTACACGAGCAGAGATGGAGGCAAGAGGCTGGGACGCTCCGGATTTTGTGTTCATTTCCGGAGATGCCTATGTCGATCATCCTTCTTTTGGCCCTTCGATTATCAGCCGTGTGCTGGAAGCGCACGGATATCGTGTCGCGATGCTTGCACAACCGGATTGGCGTGACGATGCCAGCGTTCGGATCTTCGGACGACCAAAACTGGGCTTTTTGGTTTCTTCGGGCAACATGGATTCCATGGTGAATCACTACACTGTTGCCAAAAAACGCCGCAGCTTTGACGCATATTCGCCAGGTGGCGAGACGGGCAGGCGCCCGGACCGTGCCACTACAGTGTATTGTAATTTGATCCGAAAGTCCTATCGTGACGTGCCGATTATCATTGGTGGTATTGAGGCAAGCCTTCGCCGTATGGCGCATTATGATTACTGGTCAGACAGTCTGCGTCGCAGTGTTTTGTTGGATGCGCAGGCGGATCTGCTTGTTTATGGCATGGGAGAAACGGCCATGGTGGAATTGGCGGATGCACTGGCATCTGGCATACCGGTGCAGGAAATTACGTATGTCGAGGGTACGGTCTTCCGAACACGCAGTCTGGAACGAATTTATGATTATGAACTCCTCCCTTCTTTTTCGGCGCTTCGGGAAGACCGTCGCGCATACGCGCGAAGCTTTTATACACAGTATCAGAATACGGATCCTTTCACGGCACATCGCCTGGTCGAGCCTTACGGGGAACGGGAGTTTGTGGTTCAGAATCCGCCAGCAAAGCCGCTAACCACGGAGCAAATGGATGCCGTTTATGCGTTGCCGTATCAGCGTACATATCATCCCTGTTATGAAGCGTCGGGCGGTATTCCGGCAATTTCCGAAGTAAAATTTAGTCTGACTTCCTGTAGAGGCTGTTTCGGTGCCTGTAATTTTTGCGCACTTACCTTTCATCAGGGACGGATTGTCCAGGTCCGGAGTCAGGAGTCTCTGCTGCGAGAAGCGGAACTTTTGACAAAGGATCCGGATTTTAAGGGGTATATTCATGATGTCGGAGGGCCTACGGCCAATTTTCGGCATCTCGCCTGCCGTAAACAATGGAAATCAGGCGCCTGTAAGGACAGGCAGTGCCTGTTTCCAAAGCCCTGTCCCAATCTGGATACCGACCACAGTGAGTATATCGCGTTGCTGAGGCGGCTGCGTGAGATTCCAGGCGTGAAAAAGGTGTTTATACGTTCCGGTGTACGGTTTGATTATGTGCTTGCGGGGAATAACGATGCATTTATCCGGGAATTGTGCGCATATCATGTCAGCGGCCAACTGAAGCTTGCACCAGAACATATTGCGGATGTTGTTCTGCGGTGCATGGGAAAACCGTCGAATGACGTCTATCAGGAATTTATCAGGCGTTACGAACGCACCAATCAACGTCTGGGGAAAAAACAGTATATTGAACCTTATTTGATGTCCTCTCATCCGGGTTCCGGACTTCCGGAAGCGATTGCGCTTGCTGAGTATCTCCATGAAACGCATGGAAGCCCGGAACAGGTGCAGGATTTTTACCCCACGCCTTCTACAATATCAACTTGTATGTACTATACGGGTCTTGACCCACGTACCATGGAGCCGGTTTATGTTGCACGTAATCCCCATGAAAAGGCAATGCAACGCGCGTTGATCCAGTACCGTGACCCTAAAAATTATGCGCTTGTCACGGAAGCTTTGCGGCGCGCAGGTAGGGAAGATTTAATTGGCTTTGGTCCCAAATGCCTGGTGCGGCCGCATAGACGCTCCGGACAAACCTCCGGCACTGGACGGTATGGAGAACAGGCAGGAAAAGGCGGTAAACGCGAATTATCTAAAAAGGCAAATCCTCGCTCCGCGTCTCAAAACGGCGCGTCACATCCGGCACCGCGTCCTGCGTATCAGAAAAGCTTAAAACGTTCCAAAAAGGAGCGCTGATTTTTCGCTTGCATGGATAGGAAACTCCCCCTGCGTCAATTATACAGACGCAGGGGGAGTTTTGTAAAAAACAAGCGCGACGATATCAATCTTTAACGAAAAGCTCAGTAAATTGGAAGGTCCGGCAATCGACCAGTCCGCGATTGGTGAGACGAAGCTCCGGCAAACAGGCGAGCGGGACAAGCGCCAGGGTCATAAAGGGAGAGACGATTTCACACCCGATTTCACGCCAGGCGTGTTCCAGATGTTCTACCTTTTTGGCCATTTCTTCCGCACTTTCGTCATTCATCAGTCCTGCAACGGGAAGCGGCACAAGTCCCAATACCTTGCCGTTGCAAACCGCGCACATGCCGCCGCCGCAGGCAATCAAGGTGTTGGCAGCAAGCGCCATATCATCATCGTTGGTCCCCACGACAAGAAGATTATGCGCATCATGTGCCACGGTCTGCGCCATGGCGCCGCGTTTGATCCCAAATCCGTGGACAAAGCCAAAGCCGTGGCGGCCAGTGCTGTGATGCCGTTCAAAGACAAAGGTTTTTAGTACGTCCTGCGCGACATCGGAGGCAAGCGTGCCATCGGAGACTTTCAATTCGACAATACGTTCGTAATCTCCCACTCTTGCCGGGATAATTTCGATTGCCCGTACTTTGGAAATCCCGGATTCCCGATCTGCCGCAATGCGGAAGGTTTCCGGCGTGATGGGTTCATCGATATGAATGGTATTGGTTGCCCATTCCGGATAGGAAAATGGCGGGATTTCAATAGTCAAGCGGCCGTTTTCCGCAACAACAGTTCCATCAATGATGACACGTGTGACCTGCATGGATTGCAGATCGTTTAAAAACACGAGATCTGCACATTTTCCGGGCGTAATACTGCCCAATTCATGATCCATGCGGAAACAGGTTGCACAATTAATTGTTACAGCCTGGATTGCAGTGATGGGATCCAGACCTTCTTCCACGGCGCGGCGGAGAATATGGTCAATATGGCCTTTTGTAGCGAGTGTGTTGGGATGTGTATCATCTGAAATTAAGACGGCAAACCGCGTGTCAATTTGCTGATCCAAGATGGCACGGCACACTTCATGCAAATCATGCCAGGCACTTCCTTCTCGCAACATGGCATACATACCCAGGCGCATTTTGGCAAGTGCGTCTTCCGCGCGGGTGGATTCATGGCAGCAGCGTACACCCGACGCGATATAAGCATTTAATCCTTTTCCAGTTTCGGGAATAGAATAATGCCCGGTGATTACGCGGTCCGCCTTTAATGTTTCGGCAAGTTCTGCGTGTGTGGCGGCGTCAGAGGCGAGAACACCTGGAAAATTCATCATTTCGCCAAGCCCGACCACGCGATCCCAGGTCATCATTTCCCGAATGTCGGAGGCATCGATTCGCGCACCTGTATCCTCAAACCCCGGGACAGCAGGCACGCAGGAGGGTACAGTAACCATGGTTTTTAAAGGCGCGCGGCGTGAATCCTCTATCATGAGCTTGACGCCTTGCACCCCCAACACATTTCCGATTTCGTGTGGATCCATATAAATTCCCACTGTCCCATGTGGAATAACCGCTTTTGCATACTCGCCGACAGTCAGCATGGAAGACTCCACATGGATGTGTCCATCCAAAAAACCAGGTGCGATGTAGCTGCCGCAGGCATCAATTACGACCGTACCGGCTCCAATGCAGTGAGAGGCATCGCCGACCAGTGCAATACGTCCCTTGGCAATGGCGACATCCGTATGATCAAGGATCTCATGCGTACAGACGTTAATTAAACGAGCATTTTGAATAACCAAATCGGCAGGTTCAGCCCCGCCTGCGACCCGGGCGAGGTTTTGAGAAACTTCCCAAAGCGGCGTTTTACAGAATGTATTCAGCATGGCGCTGTAGCCCCCTTTCCTCATATGACATCTTGATTATAATGGTTTTTTTTCGATAAGGCAAGGATTCAAATATCTTTTAATAACAGAGATTTATATAAAGAAATTTCAAATTTGACGTTTGCGTCAAATTTTACTTGACGAAACCAAAATTTTTGTATACTATAGAAGTATCAACCAGGGTTTTTGAGCGCTTCCCATTCGCGTTATAAAGCACAGTGTTGATAAAAACAATGTGACGGTGGAAGGAGTTGCTCTCTATGGAAAAAAAGATAATTACGATCAGCCGTGAATTTGGCAGTGGTGGACGTTCCATCGGACGTATGGTTGCTGAGAAACTGGGATATAAATTTTACGATCAGGAACTGATTTTGCATGTTGCCAAAGAAAGTGGTTTGGCGAAAGAAGTAGTGGCGGAGTATGAGGAGTATGCCACACATAAAAATAGTTTTCTGTATGCGATTGCTATGAGTAATGGCGGAATATATGGTGGAATGTCGTTTGCCAACCAAGTGCAGATCGCGCAGGCAAAAGTTATCAATAATTTGGCGGAGCAGGGAAATTGCGTAATTGTCGGACGCGGCGCAGATTATCTTTTGCGGGAACGAAAAGATTGCCTGAATGTATTTATTCATGCGGATATGAAATTTCGCGCGGATCGGATTGTGCGCCTCTATGGGGAGACAAATAAGACCCCGGAAGAACGTCTGCGTGATAAAGATGCCAAACGAAAGGTTTATTATAAGTCCTTTACGATGCGTGATTGGGGTGTTTGCCAGAATTATCATGTTTCTCTGGATAGCAGCGTGATTGGCGTAGAACACTGCGTGGATATTATCGTAAAAATTGTGGAGGATAGCAGGGAGTAGTCTTACGTAATAAGGCCGTCCCTTTATGCGGAAGCTGACGCAGCATGAAGGGACGGCACTTTTTCATAGTAACAAAAAATAAGCTTGTAATCTTTGGGATTACAAGCTTATTTTCAATGCACAAAGAGTATAAACGACGATTATTCGCCGGCTCTCATCTTAGCAAAGCACTCGCTGCAATAGACGGGACGGTCAGTCTTCGGCTCAAACGGAACGCGAGCCTCGCCGCCGCACATAGCGCAGGTAGCGGTGAAATACTCACGCGGAGCACGAGACGCATTCTTACGAGCGTCACGGCAAGCCTTGCAACGCTGCGGCTCATTCTGGAAACCACGCTCAGCATAAAATTCCTGCTCACCAGCGGTGAAAACGAACTCCTGTCCGCACTCTTTGCATTTCAGTGTCTTGTCTTGGTACATGTCTTTTACCTCTCTTTTGCTAGTTCCCGATTACCCGGGAAAATAAATATTTGCACACAGGATGGATTCCTGTTGAGCACAAGGGGATAGCGCTATTCTTCCTTTCGGACGGCTTCATACTTACGCCGGATGCGCTGGACTGCGTTGTCAATAGACTTCATAGACCGACATAATTCTACAGCCATCTCATGATAGGAAAGCCCGTTCAGATAGAGGGTCAGGACATGCTGCTCAAATTTAGACAGCGTTCGAATAAATTCATTTTCCAGACGCTTGCGTTCATCACGATTAATGATCAGCGTCTCGGGGTCCTGTTCCGCCAAAGGAAACGTGATTCCATCTTCCGATACAATTTGGTCGATTGAAAGCGAGTCGTTTAATATGGTGTTATTTTTTGTTTGCGCGGATCGTACCGCGCTAATAATACTTCTGCGTATACAGAGAATGGCAAACGTTTTAAAAGAGGATTTTCCGGGAACGTAATTTCGGATTGCAGAAAGCAACCCCAACATCCCTTCCTGAATTAAATCCTCACTGTCACCGCCATTGAGAAAATAAGGACGGGAACAGGCTCTGACAACACGCGTATATCTCCGGATGAGCACGTCCTGTGCAGCCAGATGCCCCTTTTGAAGTTCAGAAAACAATGCCTCATCAGACAATGTCTCATAAGACTTCGCCAAAGCTGTCTGCAACGCTTCATCGCTGTCGCCCACGACGCTTTGCTTATTCATTTTGTGAAATTCACAACTACTCATCTTACTCGACATTATAAACGCAGGAGGAGAAAAAGTCAATAGCTTCGTTAATAATTTGTTAATACTGCCAGAAATTTTGGTCAAACACAGACAAATTGCACAGAAAATAGCAATTAAAGGTCGAATGTCTGCTGACCTTGATAGGGAATTTGCAAATGATCATATGCTGCTTGTGTTACACAGCGGCCACGCTGTGTTCTCGACAAAAAGCCAATTTGCAAAAGATAGGGCTCATAAACATCTTCTATCGTGACGGCATCTTCTCCGATGGTTGCTGCGAGCGTTTCAATGCCGACAGGTCCGCCTCCGTATGTGGTAATAATGGTTTGCAGCATTCGGCGGTCAAGATTGTCCAAGCCCAGACGGTCTACGTCCAGTGCGGCAAGCGCCTGATCTGCAACAGCACTGGTGATACGGCCGTCGGAGCGAACCTGTGCAAAATCCCGGACACGGCGCAGCATTCGGTTGGCAATTCGCGGCGTACCACGCGAACGTTTTGCAATTTCAAAGGCACCCTCCGGATCAATGGGGACATTTAAAATCTCAGCAGACCGGGTAACGATCGTCATGAGTTCCTTGGGTGTATAGAGCTCCAGCCTCATAATGACGCCAAAGCGGTCCCGCATGGGTGCAGTAAGCTGTCCCGCCCGCGTTGTTGCGCCAATTAAGGTAAATGGTTTTAAATCCAGTCGGATGGAACGCGCAGAAGGACCTTTCCCCAAAATGATATCAAGCGCAAAGTCTTCCATCGCAGGATAGAGAACCTCCTCAGCGCTGCGATTCAGGCGATGAATTTCATCGACAAACAAAATATCGCCCGTATTCAGGCTGGTTAACAACGCGGCTAAGTCTCCCGGTTTTTCAATGGCGGGACCCGAAGTGATTCGGATGTTAACCCCCATTTCGTTGGCAATAATGCTGGCAAGTGTGGTTTTACCAAGGCCGGGAGGACCATAAAGCAGGACGTGATCCAATGCCTCCTGTCTGGAGCGGGCGGCTTCAATAAAAACGCGAAGATTATCTTTCACCTTATCCTGTCCGATAAACTCTGCCAAATGCCTGGGGCGCAGGCTTCCTTCCATCTCATCTTCCAACCGCGGAGACGTTGAGATAATTCGTTCTTCGTTCTGATCTTCAAATTCAATGCTCATGTTGTTCCTCTCAGCTCGGGAAAGCGGATAAATCCACAGCTTTCCACAGGTTTTTCCACAGCGCCCGTGGGGATTCAAAGGTGTTTATCGCGCAAGCAATTTCAGCGCCGCCCGAATCATTTCCTCTACGTTCATGACGGACGGATCACAGCCGCGCAGGGCCGCGGATGCCTCGGTGGGAGAATAGCCCAACACCTGCAATGCCATACGTGCTTCATCAAGGGCGTTACCGCCAGGGAGTGCAGCATCCGGCAAAAATGACTCCACAGTACCACGGTTCTTTTCCCGACTCTTTAACTTATCTTTTAATTCCAAAATAATGCGCTGCGCCAGTTTCTTTCCGACTCCGGGAACGGCGGTGAGCGCGCGTTCATCATCTCCCAGTACGGCCATGGCAAACCGTTCAGGAGAGAGTGAGGAGAGAATGGAAAGCCCTACCTTCATCCCCACACCGGAAATACCAACAAGCAGCAAAAAACAATTACGTTCTTCTATGTCAGCAAAGCCGTAAAGTTCCATGGCGTCTTCGCGGACGTTTAAATGGGTATAAAGCCGAGCTTTTTGCCCCTGTTTAATACGCGATTGCGTCATGGTTGTGACATGACAGAGATAACCGACTCCGCCGCAGTCAATGACGGCGATATAGGGCTCCGTATGCGTGACGAGCCCTTCCAGATAATAAAACATAGCAGCTCCTTTTTTAATAACCGGAAAGCAGGGAAGAAGCGGACTGCGCATGACAGAGCGCAATGGCAAGCGCATCCGCCGCGTCATCTGGTTTTGGAATAGAAGGCAAATTCAGCAAAATACGCGTCATTTCCATCACCTGTTGTTTTTCAGCGCGCCCATATCCTACCACGGCCTGTTTCACTTGCAAGGGCGTATATTCAAAGACCGGAACATGGTGTTGCGTGCAGGCCAAAAGTATGATGCCGCGAGCCTGCGCAACCAGGATTGCAGTTGTGGTGTTGGTATTGAAGAAAAGCTCCTCAATTGCGGCGGCGTCAGGTTTATATGCCTGCAGCAAAACTCCCATATCTTCATAAATAGCCAGTAAACGCTCCTGCATAGGCGTATGTGCTTCCGTTTTAATCGCACCATGGCGAATTTCACGGCTAGTCATACCAGATGATTCAATTAAACCAAATCCGACGATGGCATACCCCGGATCCAAACCAAGTATTGTCACAAAAACCTCTTACTCAATATTCCTCAATTACGTAAGTCTATTGTATACCAAATGGACAGTTGAGTCAAGAAGAAGGGAACATTTGTTTTGAAAGAGACTTCGCATAACTTTCAGGGAAAAAACGCAATTTGCAATGTGTCTGCCTTCTGAGATCAATTTAAAATAATGGTTGACATATGGAAATGATAAATGTATAATAAAGAAAATATGAATAAATGAGGTGAATTATGAGAAAAAATGCTGCAATATTTCTGCTTATATCATTCGTTTTCATTTGTTTTTCTGGATGCGCCAAGCTTGGCGCCACGCAGTCTGATGTTCTGACGGTGTATGTGTTAAAAGATAACCCTTCCAGTTGGAGCACCTGCGATACTTGGCGTTACACGCTTGCAGGATTTGCAGAGGAATATGAGGATACGGTGCTGGAAGCGGTTGAATTTTCCACGATGGCAGAGCTGGAGGAACAGTTATTGCGGGAACTTTCTGAAGGCGGCGGGCCGGACCTCATTTTATATTCCTGGCAAAACAGTCTGGATATTTATAAACTGGCCAGGGACGGATTGCTCCTTGATTTAAATCTCTATTTGGAGGATGACGGCAGTTATTCACGTTCTGCTTATCTGGAGTCTCTGCTTGATAGCGGAAATTTTGACGGAGCACAGTATTTGATGCCGATTTGCTATCCGTTGCCTCTATTTTTGACGAGTGAGGAGAAGCTGGCTGAGGCAGGCGTTGCCGATCCGGAACAGGTTTTGACATCGCGCGAAGTCATGCAAATTATCACGGAGCAAGGCGAACAGCACGCGAATGACCAGGAAAACTTTGGTTTTATCGATTTTCAATTTGGAAATACGAAGGAGGCCTTTTTCTCTTCCACGGGCATGTTTGAACTGGATTATAGCGCCGGTTCCGTTTCTGTGGATCGGGAGGGTTTTCGTGAAATGATGGAACTGTATCTTGCTGCCTCGGATGAAGCGTCGCGTGCTTTGGAGAATCTGTCCAGCGGTTACTCATTCAAATTGCAGGTACAGGATCTGGTGAAGAGGGGAACATTCTTTGGCGCGTATTTCAATTCCCTTCAGACGATTCTGTCTCCTGCGCTGGTACTCAGTGCGGAGGAAACGCCGATTATCGAGATCTTACCTACATTTGACCAAACGGATTCTTACCGGGTCAGCACCTGTTTTGCAGCGATCAACCGTCAGGCCAAAAATCCCGATACCGCATATGAAGTGATTCGTTATCTTATGGATCATGTGATCCGTCATGGGGCGGATGGTGTGACGCCCGCTGAATATCAGTCCATTAACAAAAGCGTAGCGTTAAGTCAAGTGGAGCGTGTTTATCAATCGGTAGTTGGTCAGGGGACACCGAGTCAGGAAGAGTTTTTTGACGCATTCGTTGCCAGATATGAAGCGTTTCTCTCGGGTGATGTGCAAAATTTTGCATACCCAAATGCTTTGTATGAACGGATTGCCCCTTGTGCACAGGCGCTGCGTTCCAATCCGGATGCTTTTGACGAAGCGTTTGATACAATGATGACGGATTTGGATGCGTATATGATGGAGCCGGTATTTGAGTAAAAGGCAGCGGATAGGTTCATAATGGAATTCCAGATTGCATGTGAGCTTTATATGAGAAACATCTCCGCAGTTTTATTGAAACTGCGGAGATGTTTGCGTAGGAAAAAAATCTTTTTGATAATTTAAAGCTCATTATGCAAAGCTTGCTCTTTTTTGTAGATCGGAAATTGTATCCTGGGCAAGGCTGACTCTTTTTTTGATGTTGGGCGCATACATGGCAATTAAATCCGCATGGGGCAATCATTCGCTTGTCCATAGAAATTTATCCGACTTCCATTCATTTTGTAAATACAGTATAGTATGTTTCCCAATGCTTTGCAAGAAAGTAAAAATAAGAACACGGCATAAAAGATGTTATGCCGTGTTCTTTCATGGATGGTAGAATTATCGTTGACGGAAACCCAACGTGCAGAGCGTCCCGGCGGCACTGCCGCCTGCGCAAGCCGCTAAAGTTTGCAGGATACCGCCCCATGTATCAAATTCTGGTAAAAACAGGATGCTGATCAATAAGAGAAGAATAAAAAAGAGAGCTCCGGACAAAAGGCCCATGGGCAGGATTCTTCGTCCTACACGTTTTGCCGTCAACAGGCTGGTAACAAAAGTCCCAGGTATGCAGCAGAGTGCAGTTACAGTATGTGAGGCCTCTGAAAGTACCCCTTTTGAGATTAGTATGGCAAGCAGAAATGTTGCAATTAAAGTGACAATCATGCCTATTACAGCGAATACAAGCATAACAGGCAGAACTGATAAAATTCCGGTTCTTTCGTTAGCGGAAAATAAATCTTTGTTCAAAATAAATCCCCCCGAATCATATTCAATAGAATATATTCTCGGGGGGATCATCTTATGAATGCTATTAGTCGGAAATCTTTTCTTCTTTTTTGGCTACAGCCCAACGCATCACGCGGATCTTGACAGAATCAGATCCGGTCTGAATGGTAAGCTGATCGTCTTTGATATTGGTGATTTTTCCAACAATTCCGCCGCGCGTGGTAATTACATCGCCAACTTCCAGATTATTCCGCATTGCCTCATCTTCTTTATCACGTTTCCGCTGTGGGCGAATCAGAATAAAGTAAAATACAAGAATAATCAGGACAAAGGGAAGAAGCTGCAGGAGCATATCAGCAGTGGACATCTCCTGTGTACCGGTTGCGGAAGCGGCCATAAGTTTCGCTGTAAACATTGATATGTTTCCGAACATGAATACGTACCTCCAAATATTGCTTTAAATTTGCAAAGTCTGTGTCTCTCGCACATACCCGGAGACACGATAAACGTTTGGAAAAAAACTATGCTTTTTCAATGATGGATTCACCGGTCATTTGCACCGGCTTTTCAATTCCCATGAGATCAAACATGGTCGGTACAATATCGGCAAGCTTACCGCCCTGTTTCCGCAACTTCATGTCGCCCGCTCCGCAAATGCAGAAGGGAACAAGATTGGTAGTATGCGCGGTAAACGGTGTGACACCGTCCTCATCCAGCATTTGTTCGGCGTTGCCATGATCCGCTGTGATAACGGCGATGCCGCCTAACTCCAACATACGGTCCACAACACGGCCGACACAGGTATCGACAGCTTCTACAGCTTTGACAGCAGCATCCATCACACCGGTGTGACCAACCATATCACAGTTGGCAAAGTTTAAAATAATGGCGCCGTATTCCTGAGACTCCATGCGACGAATAACCTCGTCTGTTACGGTATAAGCACTCATTTCAGGCTGAAGGTCATAGGTCGGAACATTGGGGGAGTCAATCAGGACGCGATCTTCTCCATCAAAAACTGTCTCTACGCCGCCGTTAAAGAAATACGTGACATGCGCATATTTGGTATATTCCGCAATCCGCAATTGCTTCATACCAAGCTTTGCAACAACCTCACCAAACGGCATATCGATGGATTCCGGTGCAAATGCAATATGAACATTCGGCATGGTGGCATCATATTGCGTCATGCAAACATAGTAAAGCGGGAAAAAGGCACGGCGTGCAAATCCGTCAAAAGCCTCATCCACAAAGGAACGGGTAATTTCACGGGCACGATCCGGACGGAAATTATAAAAGATAACGGAATCGTTCTCCGAAATCCGGGTATCGGTGCAGACAACCGGTTTGATAAATTCGTCCGTTACGCCTTCCTCATAGCTTTTCTGAATGGCATCAACGGGATCGGGATTCTGAACGCCTTCGCCATATACCATGGCGGCATAAGCCTGGCTGACGCGATCCCATTTCAGTTCACGATCCATGGCATAGTAACGCCCCATAACGGTCGCTACGGTACCAACGCCAATTTCCTTCGTCTTTGCAACACATTCCGCGACAAAATCAGCGCCGGACTGCGGAGGAACATCACGGCCGTCGGTGATGCAATGAATGTATACACGATCAAGTCCCCGGCGCTTTGCCAGTTCCAAAAGACCCCAGAGATGCGTGTTGTGACTGTGAACGCCGCCATCCGACATCAATCCGATCAGATGCAGGTCGGTTCCGTTTTTCAGACAATTGTCAATTGCCCCGGTAAGAGCCGGATTCTCAAAAAAGTCACCATCGCGAATGGATTTCGTGATTCGGGTCAGTTCCTGGTAAACAACGCGGCCGGCGCCAATATTGGTGTGGCCAACTTCGCTGTTGCCCATCTGCCCATCCGGAAGACCGACATCCATGCCGGAAGCACCAATGGTGGTATAAGGATAGGTGGAGAAGATCCGATCAAGATTCGGCGTTTTTGCGGCGATTACCGCATTGCCTTTTTTGTCCGGATTCACGCCAAAACCATCCATAATAATAAGGATCAAAGGTTTTCTCATACGTAACTCCTGTAAAACAATCTTGGGAGACAGGCTGTTTTACAGGCCTGCCTCCCTGCACTACCAAATCACTGATTTGCCGCGTTTACGATCGTTGCAAAGTCGGCAGGCTTTAAGGATGCGCCGCCGATAAGTCCGCCGTCAACATTGGGTTTTGAAAGGAGCTCTGCCGCGTTGGACGCATTCATAGAACCGCCGTACTGAATGGTGACACTTCTGGCAACACGTGCGCCGTACATTTCCCGAATACAGTCACGGATTGCACCGCAAACTTCTTCCGCTTGGTCAGAGGTGGCGGTACGGCCGGTGCCAATTGCCCAAATCGGCTCATAGGCGATGACAATACGCTTGATATTGGTGGAGTCTACGCCGCTGAGGGCTGATTTGACCTGCAGACGGATATGCTCGATCGTAATGCCAAGGTCACGCTGCTCAAGGCTTTCGCCAACGCAGACGATAGGACGCAAACCGGCTTTCAAAGCGGCATGCACTTTAAGATTTACAGTGGCGTCCGTCTCAGCAAAATACTGACGGCGTTCCGAATGGCCGATGATGACGTATTTCACGCCAAGTTCAGTCAGCATGTCAGCGGAAATTTCGCCGGTATATGCACCGCTGGCTTCAAAGTGCATATTTTGTGCGCCAATTGAAATTTTTGCGCCCTTTGTAGCTTTGATGGCATTGGGAATATCAACAAACGGAACACAGAGCACGATATCGCACCACTTTGCTTTGGAAACCAGGGGCTTGAGCTCTTCAATCAACTGACGGGTGGCAGCCGGGGTTTTATTCATTTTCCAGTTGCCGGCAATGATCGTTTTACGGTATCTCAGGTTCATGTTTTTAGTCCTCCATTATTTGTCCTGCAGACAGGCAATACCAGGCAGTTCAAGGCCCTCAAGGAATTCAAGGGAAGCACCGCCGCCGGTGGAAATGTGCGTCATCTTATCGCCAAAACCGAGCTGCTCCACCGCCGCCGCAGAGTCGCCGCCTCCGATAATGGAGATTGCATTGGAATTCGCAACAGCAGCCGCAACTGCACGAGTGCCGCCTGCAAATGCGTCAAACTCAAATACGCCCATTGGGCCGTTCCAGACAACTGTTCCAGCGTCGCGAATAGCGTCTTTATAGAGTTCAACGGTCTTCGGACCAATATCGAGACCCATCAAATTGTCCGGGATATGCTCGGAATCGACTGTGATCGGTGTTGCATCTGCTGCAAAATGATCCGCAGCAAGATTGTCAACCGGAAGCAGGAAACGAACACCCTTCTCCTGTGCCTTCTTGAGCATCTCAGAGGCGTATTCGAGCTTATCATCTTCACATCTGGACGTACCAATCGCGCCGCCTTGTGCCTTGATAAAGGTATATGCCATAGCGCCGCCAATGATGATGGTATCGACTTTTTCAAGAAGATTGTTGATGACGCCGATTTTATCGGAAACCTTCGCGCCGCCAAGAACTGCAACAAAGGGACGCTTCGGATCGGAAAGGGCTTTGCCCATAATGCTGATCTCTTTTTGAATCAGGAAACCACAAACTGCAGGAAGGTAGTTTGCCACGCCAGCTGTAGAAGCATGAGCGCGGTGCGCTGTGCCAAACGCATCATTTACATAGATCTCTGCCAAGGAGGCAAGTTCTTTTGCGAAGGCGGGGTCGTTTTTTTCCTCTTCCTTATGGAAACGGACGTTTTCGATCATACCAATTTCACCGGGTTTCAAAGCAGCAGCCATCGCGTGAGCACTTTCACCAATTACGTCGGTTGCCATTTTGACTTCGCAGCCTAACAGCTCACCCAGACGTTTTGCCACCGGGGCAAGGGAATATTTCATATTGAATTCGCCCTTCGGACGGCCAAGATGAGAGCAAAGAATTACGGCGGCTTCGTGTTCTTTCAAATATTTGATTGTAGGAAGAGCGCCGAGAATACGGGTTTCATCCGTAATGTTGAGATTTTCGTCCTGAGGCACGTTAAAGTCACAACGCACAAGGACCTTTTTGCCTTTTACGCAAATGTCTTCGATGCTTTTTTTGTTGTAAGTCATGCTTTGTGCTCCTTTCTTAATTTAGACGTTTCCTGTATCGCATAGTTTTTCTTGCTATTCCAACGTATTATACGTCATGAAACCTGAAAAATCAAGGGCAAAAGTTGTTTTTTGTTTATTTTTACTATTGTCCTAATAAAAAACGTGTCTGGATTGCTATTTTGTACATTTCGCTTATTGAAAAAAAGACGAGACGGGAGACAAAATTACTTTTTCCGCAATATGGAAAGTTTCTTATATAGGTCTTTTCTTTGCAAGATTAATTTTGCAAAACCAAAGAAAATAAGATTTATTTTTTTGGAAAAAACGTCGCCTTTTTGGTTTTTCTGGAGGAAAAGAAAAATATAATATCCGTGCTGCTTCCGGTCGTCCCGCACCTGGATAGTGATCTTACTTTCCAAATGCTTGACCATGCAAACTTTGAAACTTCTCCTGCTGCTTTGCCGTCTAATTCATAAAAGCGGCGGACAGACGTTCTACGGTAAACGTAGAATCGCTGATTTCTACCACAATATCACCATCCTGATGCGTGAAGAAAAGTCCGGCGCCGAGAGTTTCATACCGGGACACAACGTCCTCGTCTGGTAAACCGTCTGGTGAATCTTCTTCCGTTGTGAAAACAGCCCAGTCTGGGGAAGCAGCGTGTAGAAAATCCGCACTGGATGCGGTGTCGGACCCATGATGTGGTACTTTTATGAGATCACACTGGATATCCCACCCGGATTCGAGAATTTGCTCTTCCACGGTGATTCCCGCATCTCCTGTAAACAGGATCCGAAAGCCGTCATATTCCAAAAGAAAGACAAGGGAACTATCGTTCAGATCGGAAAACGTTTTTCCGTTTGGCGGGGAGAGAAAGGTGAGGGTGGCATCTCCGAATTGGAAATGGGCTCCTGGTTCCGGTGCAGACGCTGGGATCTGCTGTTCCAGAATTGTGTCGAGCATATGGTCAAAAGTCGTGGTGGTTGCAGTAGCTTCAGGAAGAAAAATTTGTTCAACGGGATAGTTTTCCAAAATTTCTGCCGCAGAGCCGATGTGGTCAGCATGCGGATGTGTGAGTATCAATGCATCCAGGGATGTGATGCCGGCGCACGCGAGATGATCTGCAATGGTTTCGTATTGATCTTCTGTTGCGGTATCGATAAGCATGGCATGTTCTTCCTGAATTAGCAAAGTACAGTCTGCTTGTCCGACGTCCAGAAACAGCACCAACAGTCCATCTGATGGGGGAAACTGCATATCCGGGCAATGGCTGCAACCGGGAAACAAGCAGCTGGTAAGTGCAATAAAAAAGAGAAAAAACAGGATACCATTTCGTTTCATGCGGATAACTCCAAAAGAAGAAAATTTGCAATTGACTTCTTGCCAACAATAGGTTTATACCTTATACTATACCTATATGACCGGTTTCTGTAAAGTGCGCCGGTGCGGAAAATTTTTTAAATTATAATGAGGGATTTTGTCCATGATGAATACTATGAAAACAAAAAAAACGGCGGTATCAGGGCGAACGGTTCAAAAAGCAAGAAAAAGACGCGGGGGAGGCACATACCGCTCTTATTTAATCATTCTTCTTTCATTAATGGTGATTTTTGTGTTAGCCGGCGGGCTTTTTGGATATCTGGGATTCCAGGTGTATAACCATGATGGAATTTATGACGGTGTCACGGTGGCCGGTGTAGATCTTTCGGGGATGTCTCGTCGCGAAGCTGCTGAGGCAATTGACGCGCAGATGCAGTCTTTGCTGGACAATATGACTTTCCAGATTCAGATTGATGAAGATACGTTCGAGGTAACGCCGGAAGATTTGAACATTGCTTACAGTGTTGATGCTGCTGCAGCGGAGGCATATCACTTCGGCCGTGAAGGATCGTTTTTTTCCAGGGTTGGCGCGATTTTCAGAGCGCGTATGAATGGGTATGCTGTAGATTTTGCTTATACATATGATTTGGATGCCTTTGACAAAATCGCAAAGGAAATTGCGGAGAAGGTCAATGTTTCCGAGTCTCAGACTTCGTATGAAATTCAAAACGATACGCTGGTTTTAACGGTTGGCACGGCAGAACGCTATATAGATCCACTGGATATTTCGCAAGCATTGTTAGATAAATTTGAGAATAATACGACGGGAGATATTGTACTGACGACCGGTTCCGGGGGACGGGATCAAATTGATTTAGAAGCGCTAAAGAAGGAAATTGATCGGGAACCCGTGGATGCGTATCTGGATGAAGAAACTGATCCGGATAATCCGGTTGTAGTACCGGAGGAAAATGGGCTGGAGTTGGATGTAACGGCAGCGGCTGCCGTTCTTGCAATGGAGGGCAGTGGGCCTGACCATAATATTTATCGAATTCCTCTGGTTGTAACCGAACCTGAAGTCAAACGGGACGATATCGTTTTTTACACGTATGACGATCTTTTGTCTACCGCGAAAACGACGTTGAATAAAAACAATGTAAACCGGACATCAAACGTCGCGTTGGCTTGTGAAAAGATTGATGGGACAATTTTGTACCCTGGCGATGAATTTTCCTTTAACGACATTGTGGGTGAGCGTACCTACGATGCGGGATTCAAGGATGCTGCCATTTATCTTGCGGGAGAAATTGCCGATGGTGTTGGCGGCGGAATTTGTCAGGTGTCGTCCACACTTTATATGGCGGCGGTTGGGGCTGACTTGGAAATCAGCGAGAGAAAAAACCACCGTTATACAGTTACCTATACGGAACTTGGCGAAGACGCCACGGTGGCCTATGATAGTAATATTGATTTTAAGTTCATTAACAATACCGATTACGCGATTTTGATCAAGATCGTGCAGGAATCCAACTATGTTCTGTGTGAGTTTTATGGAACGTTAACAGATGAAACGCGAAATAAAACGGTTACAATGGAGAGCACGGTGATTTCTTATTCAGAGTATGGGACAAAATATGAAGTGAGCGAGGATGTCGCGGTGGGTGAGACTGCTGTGAAAAACGGCGGTTACAGTGGCTATACGGTGAAGACGTATCGCGTTGTACAGGAAAACGGCGTAGAAGTCTCCCGTACATTAGAAAATACCAGTACGTATACCAAATTAGACAAAGTGATTTTAATTAATCCGGAAGAGGCTGAAATTCTGGAGGACGGTACAGTGGTCTATGTCCCCAAGACAGAGGATCCGGATGAACCGACAGATCCAGACGACCCAACAGACCCAGATGAGCCGACAGACCCAGATGAGCCGACAGATCCGGACGACCCAACAGACCCAGATGAGCCGACAGATCCGGACGACCCAACAGACCCGGATGAGCCGACAGACCCGGACGAACCAACAGATCCGGATGTACCGGATGATTTGCCGGATTGGCTTCAGTGATTTGACTATTTGACTGATTTAGTAAACATTGTCCCCGGCCTGAAACGAGAGGATGAGGTATGGAACAGAGGCGGCAACTCAGAATTTTATTAAAATTGCGTGCAAAGGGATTGTTTTTTACCCATCTTCTTGTTTGCATTGCGGTTACACTGATTACCTATACAATATCGATGCTCGGCGGCTATGTTGCCGGGCTCGTATTGCCTCCAGCGAATGAATTGCTGTATGCCGTAGACCTTTCTGCATATTATCCGCGTATCTTTTTATTTTATGGAATCCTATTGGGGCTTGGCCTTTTGACTGCGCCGCTCACAATGGGGTCGTATGCTTGGTTTTCTGAACTTTCCATGATGCGAACCCCAAAAGTGAGAGATCTCTTTCTCTGGGTAGGAGATTTTAAACTTGCCATAAAAGCGTTTGGCGCTGCTCTGTGGTTTTTGGGAATCTGGATTGTGTGGGGTTTGGTTTTTCTTGCAATTCCTGTAGGAATTGTGATCTTGGTTTCTATGAAGGCAGGAGAAATGGCGCTGAGCGCGGTTTTATTCCTGACTGGGTTTCTTCTGTTGGTGACAATTTCTGGAGTGGTCTTGACGATTGTTCGGGCAAGTGCTTATCTGCCGGCTTTATTTGTTCTGGCAGCGCATCCGACTATGCCGATACGCGAAGCGTTTCGCGAGTGTGGTTTGTTCATGGCCGGCAGGCGATGGGAATTCGCGGAATTATTATTGAGTTTTTTGGGCTGGTTACTCCTGGGAAGCGTGACCTGTGGGCTGATTACGTTTTACTTGCAGCCCTATTTTAATTTGACAGTTCTGGCTTTCACACAACATGCGCGTGCAACCTGGTTGCTGGAAAATGGAAAAGGCGGTATGGATACGGTGTGGACGCCGGAGACAATCATTCGAGAAGAGGACGACACGGATGTTTAATATTGTTTTGCTTGCGCCGGAAATTCCTTCAAATACGGGGAATATTGTGCGCACTTGTGCGGCGACAAATTGCCGTCTTCATTTAATCAAACCTCTGGGCTTTGACACGTCCGACCGCGAATTAAAGCGTGCTGGACTGGACTACTGGCATTTTGTCGACATCCAAATTTATGAGAATCTGGATGACTTCTTTCAAAAATGTCATCCGAAGCGCTGTTGGTATACATCTACCAAAGCGGCGCGCCGGTACACGGATGTAACATATGAACCGGGTGACTATATTTTTTTTGGGAGAGAAACCCGTGGTTTGCCGGAGGATTTGATCTTGAAGAATCTGGAACACGCGGTACGCATTCCGATGGGCGGCGAGATTCGTAGTTTAAATCTTTCCAACAGCGTGGCGATTGTATTATTTGAAGCGTTACGGCAGCAGGACTTTGCAGGGCTTTTGGATGAAGGAAAATTTGGAGGTGCTTATGAAACGGCGCGATAAGGAGAATTATTATCTTGATATTGCCGAAGTGGTATTGGAACGTTGTACCTGTCTTCGCCGGCACTATGGCGCAATTATCGTTAAGAATGACGAAGTGATTTCAACCGGCTATGTAGGAGCGCCGCGGGGACGCCAAAACTGTATTGATATGGGATATTGTTATCGGGAGAAAAATAATGTCCCGCGTGGAACGCGGTATGAAATGTGCCGTAGCGTCCATGCGGAAACCAATGCCATTATCAGCGCTGCACGCGATCAGATGATCGGCGCAACATTATATTTAGTCGGGCGTGAGGTTTCCACGGGGGAGTATATTGAGCGGGCAAACTCATGCAGCATGTGCAAACGGCAGATTATCAATGCGGGAATTGCGCGTGTTGTGATTCGCAGAGATCATGAAACGTATGAGGTTGTGGATGTTCAGCGAGATTGGGTGGAAAATGACGAATCCTTGCGTGGGGAATTTGATTATTAAATTTTGTCATGTATGCCAGATTTGTGATGGAATTTAAGCAAACGGCAGCGGCAGGAAAAAATCCTGCCGCTGCCGTTTATAGCACAATTGCTCGTTCTCTCTCAGCATGGAACATATTTCATGCCGACGAGCTATTTTTTATGTAATCCATTTTGTCTTCCGAAGCTTGTATCTTTATATTTTTTGAAGCGTAGAACATGTGTTTGAAAAAGGATTTATAAGAATCCGGAGATGTTTAAATCTCTTTTTTCGGTTGGATTTCGCTATTTTTGGACATAAACGCTTCGACATCCGAACGTTTTGGAATGGATACTGCCGCGCCATGCCGAGTGACAGCAAGTGCAGAAGCGGCTGCAGCGATGCGCATCGCAAAGGGAAGTGTGTCTCCACGCGCGAGCGACGCAACCAGATAACCGGCAAAGGTATCTCCTGCGCCGGTGGTATCAACTGCCTCTACGGGAAAAACCGGCTGGTAATAAGTTTCATTCGCCGAAAACGCATAGGCACCGCGCTGACCCAGTGTCAGAACAATAGTATTTGGACATTGCCGACGTAGGCGTAACAATGATTCTTCTGGGGGGAAGATACCATTGGTGAGCGCTGCGGCTTCATCTTCATTGACAATTAAGAGATCCACAAGTGAATAGGGAATAGCAAACAGCTCTTTGGTTACCGGCGAAGGGTTATATACAATACGCATTCCTTTTTGGGCGGCACAACTTAAGATAGAATCTGTCAAATTGGTTTCATTTTGCAGCATCAGAATATCACCGGCGGTGAAAAAACGGAGCACCGTTTGCATCTGTTCTTCGGAAATTTGCCGGTTGGCTCCACCATAGATTAACATGGTATTTCTTCCATCCGGTTCTACTTGAATGATGGCGCCGCCGCTGCGGGAACTTGGATTTTTCCGGACCAAAGAAGTATCAATTCCATCCTGAGCCAGAAGACGCAGAAGAAAATCGCCGTCATTGCCCACGCACCCTGCGTGAAAGACCTGGGCGCCTGCCCGGGCAGCGGCTATAGATTGGTTTAATCCTTTTCCGCCCGCATGAATTTCCGGATCCGGGACTGACAGAGATTCTCCAGGTACGGCAACGTGGGGAACAGTAAAAACGGTATCAATATTTAAGGAGCCAAAGTTTAAAACCTTCATTGGTACACCTCTTGACAACAGAAGCAATGTGATTTAACATAAATAGATAGCAATTACATGGAGGTCATTATGATAAAACGCGTCGCAGCGATTCATGATTTATCCGGTCTTGGACGATGTTCTCTGACTATCGCGTTGCCGGTACTCTCCGTACTGGGCGTGCAGTGCTGTCCGGTGCCGACTGCTGTGTTGTCTACACAGACGGACGGATACCAAGACTATTCTTTTACGGATTTGACTGACGCGCTCCCAGAATATATTGCGCATTGGAAGAAAAATCAGGAGCGTTTTGACGCTATTTATACCGGTTTTCTTGGGTCTTCCAGGCAGATTGGATTAGTTTCGGACTTTATTGAGTCGTTCCGTACGAAACAGACGCTGGTGCTGGTCGATCCCGTTATGGGGGATAATGGAGCCATGTATGACTCTGTGGACCAGACTATATGCGAGGGAATTCAGGAACTGGTACGCCGTGCCGATATCATTACGCCTAATTTGACAGAGGCAGCTATTTTGCTCCAGGAGAAGGACGTTGCGCACGATGAGGAAACTTGGCTGGAGTGGGCATCCCGCCTGCGAGAACTGGGACCGAAGACGGTTGTCATCACAGGAATCGACAGCGGTGACGGACGTGTGTGCGTGGCCTGCTGCGATGGAGATCATGCAGAGGCCATTTATGCTGCGCGCGTTGCGCGCGATTATCCTGGTGCAGGAGACCTTTTTGCAAGCGTTTTGCTGGGCAAATTGCTGCAAGGTACGGATTTATATGAAAGCGTGCGTTGCGCGGCTGCGTTTATCACAGAATGCGCGATGCTGACCGCTAAGTTGAATACACCGGCACGGGAGGGATTGGCCTTCGAACCAATGTTGCCCCAACTCATAAAGTAAGCATATCACAATTTAAAATCTTTGCAAGATCATCGATAGATTTTGCGGGAAATAATTTTGACGCTCCGCATATTGCGCAGGAAATCCGAAGAACGCCTTCATCATACGCTGCAGTAAAACGAAGGGAACCGCAGGAACAGGAAATTCTGTCCCGTGCTGCCAGATTTTGTGCTGCACAAAGCGCGTCTGCGGCGAGTGAGATGGTTTGCTTTTCTCCCTTAGACGTCTTTTGAGGCTGAATGCCGATTAGATGTTCAATAAATGCAGCAATCTCCTCGTCGGATTGCAAACTGTCCATATAGGTCAACCGTTCCGGCAGACCCGTGTAACAAGCTGCAATGTCAGTAATTTCACACCGCAGTGCAAAGGGCCCTCCGGAGAGCGCTTTGCTGAGCGGTACGCTGGTTTTGTGCCGTTGCCCGCAGACGGAACAGGGAAACTCTACAATGAGCTGTCCGGCGTCAATCCGGGCGGTAAGCGCACTTTCCCCACAGGTGCAGCGGCAAACATAGTGCTGTGTATACATGGGAAATAAATCAGCAGTTGCTGTAACCGGTTTTTCACACCGTCTGCAATCATAAGTGAAGCCAATTTGCGGCCTTAAAAGCAATGAAATCGCCCCATATCATCAATTTGCCGGTTTGGATTTTGGTTCCGCAGCACGGCAGTTTATTATATGCGGATATGGCTTGTCTAACTCATGGAAAAAAAAGAAGGATCCTGCCGGGCCTGATAAAAGAGATATTGCTGTGCAACGCCCGCGTAGGTTCCAAAGCAAGTGGACGGATCGAACGACTTCCCATAAAGTGACTGAACAGTACGTCGTATCCAGACGTCGACGGGAAAGACCTCCAGTTTTCCCAATCCATAGAGCAGGATACAGTTGGCGACTTTTTCTCCAATGCCGGGAAGCGCAAGCAGCTGTTTTTTTGCCTCTGCGGCAGAGCATTTTTGAAGGGCGCCAAGATCGAGTGCGCCTGTTGCGACGGCCCGGGCGGCTGCCAGAAGGTACGGAGCACGATATCCGCATCGCAGCACCGTACGCAGTTCTTCTTCCGTTAAGGCGGCAATTCGTTCCGGCGAAGGAAAAGCGTAAGCGGTTTTGTGTATGTTGTCGCCATAGGAATGGCATAGACGGGCAATGATTCCGCGGATACGTCGAATATGATTGCATTGGGAAAGCAGGAAAGAGCAAAGCGTTTCCCAGGGATCCTGGCGAAGGATTCGGATTCCCGCGCCGAAAGCAACCGCTTTTGCTGTTTTTTCATCGATGGAAACGATATTGCGTATCCGGGCATAATCGCGGTCCAAATCAAGATAGGGGCGCCAAAGGCTGTGGAATTCAGATTCTGAGCAGGTAACCGTCAAGGCGCCGTCTTGAATGGACATACTGACTTCGCGTCCAAATGCAATGCCGCGATAGGTCTCCGGTCCGACAGGTTCCCAGCGAAAGCATTGCCCGCATTCAAATGTCTGTGTAAGTGAAAAGGTATCATGCAATTGATAGGTTGTCTTTTGCGTTGTATTCATAGTTTTAATTCCAATCTGATTGACCGAAAGAGGTGTCTCAATGAAAGAAACGATTTACACCATCCCTGTGAATGAGGCGTTTGAGGAGAAGTGCGGCTGTCCTCTTTGCACGCTCCGACGGAAACTGGAGCACGACTCGGTCGAATATATTATGGGCGCGGCGATGATGGAACCGGATGTTCGAATAGAAACCAATCGCCGCGGTTTTTGCAGCAAGCATTATGCGCAGATGCTTGGAATGAATGGGCGTTTGAGCCTGGCACTGACATTGGAGAGCAGGCTCGGAGAATTGCGCAATTATATAGAAAAAGAAGCTGTGCGGGGGTTTGGAAAGAAACTGGACATTGCGCGTGCGGCGGAATTGATGCGCGGGACGGCAAATGGTTGTTTTGTCTGTGAACGCATAGCGGGGTATGAAGAGCATTATTACAAAAACATCCTGCATATGTGGAAGAATATTCCGGAGTTTCGCGCTCTCTTTGAAGAACAGCCCTATTTTTGCCTGGAACATACGGCCGGCTTGCTTGCTCGCGCACCGGAAGTCCTTGGAAAACGCAACTTTGAAGAGTTTGACCGGGTTTTAATCGAAATTGTAGACCGTTATCTGAAAACACTCAATGAAGACGTGTCGGCATTTTGTCAAAGCTTCGATTACCGAAGCGCAGGAAAGCCTCTGGGCGAAGCACAACGGATTGCGCCGGAACGTGCGGTTGAATTTTTATCTGGCTATCGGGAAGAAGAGCCGGAAAAGAAATAAAGGAAAAGAAACCGTTTCCAATCGGTACTGGTTGGAAACGGTTCTTTCTTTAACACGGAAAAAGTTACAGATCAAACATACTGATTTGATCGCTTTTGGGAAGGGCGTGAAGCGCCCCGTTTCGATCCAGAATTTCAATCACGGCCTTTGAAACTTTCTGACAGCGCAGGCTCAGATCTTCCGCGCTGGAAAACGGTGCAAGCTCCCGCTCTCTGACAATATCCTGCGCAGCAGTCAGCCCCAGGCCGGGCAGAGAGGTGAGCGGAGGAATTAATGTGTTGCCGTCGATGAGAAAACTGGCGGCGTCGGAACGGTAAAGGTCGACCTGTTGGAAGGTAAATCCGCGCCGGTAGAATTCATAGACGACTTCCAGTGTCACAACAGTATCTTTTTCGTTTGCCGTGGCATCCGGTTTGTTGTTTAATTCGTGGTAGAGATTTCGGACTGCATCAATACCATGCGTCATGGTACCTGCGTCAAATCCAACTGCCCGGATGGAGAAATACGCGCTATAAAAGGGAAGCGGACAATGGACTTTATACCAGGCGATGCGGAATGCCATCATGACGTATGCCACGGCGTGCGCTTTAGGGTAGAGATATTTAATTTTTTGGCATGACTCAATATACCAGTCTGGAACCCCGTGTTCTTTCATAATATCTACGGTTTCAGGAATAATCCCCTTTCCCTTTCGAATTGCCTCGCTTGTTTTAAAAGAGAGAGAGGCGTCCATTCCCTTGGCAATGAGATACATGGTAATATCATCACGCGCACTGATGACTTCGTTCAGTGTTGCGGTACCGGCCTTAATCAAATCGGCTGCGTTGCCCATCCAGACATCTGTCCCATGAGAGAGCCCGGAAATACGAACCAGACCGTCAAAATTCTTCGGCTGGGTATCCAAAAGCATCTGACGGGCAAATTTCGTACCAAATTCCGGAATGGCAACTGCGCCGGTGACTCCAAGGAGTTCATCCGGTTCAAGCGGTTTCCCATCAACATCCTTCAGATGATGGATGTCGGTGAAAATGCCGATTGTATCCGGATCATCCAGTGGGATGGTGGTAGCTTTCACGCCCGTTAGATCCTCCAAATGTTTGATGATTGTCGGATTATCGTGACCAAGCATATCGAGTTTTAACAAGTTGTCGTGGATAGCATGGAAGTCAAAATGCGTTGTGATAATGGTGGAATTCGGGTCATCCGCCGGATGCTGAATCGGGCAGAATTCGTAAATGGAACGGTCACGCGGGACGATAATCAGACCGCCGGGGTGTTGGCCGGTTGTTCTTTTGACACCGGTACAACCGATGGTCAAACGATTGATTTCGGCCTTGGAGACCTCCAATCCGCGTTCCTCCAAATATTTTCGCACATAACCATAGGCAGTTTTATCCGCAATGGTACCGATGGTGCCTGCCTTGAATACTTGTCCCTCACCGAAAAGCTCCACACAGTCACGATGCGCCTGTGTCTGATACTCGCCGGCAAAGTTTAAGTCGATATCCGGTTCCTTTTCCGCATTGAATCCAAGGAACGTAAAGAAAGGAATGTTAAATCCGTCTTTTCGATACGGCATTCCGCAGTGGGGGCAACATTTGTCCGGCATGTCTGCACCGCAGCCAAAAGTTTCACTGTGATCGAATTCAATGCTTTTGCAGGTATCGCAAATGTAATGCGGCGGAAGGGGATTCACTTCTGAAATGCCGCAGAAATAGGCAACGACGGAAGAACCAACAGAACCACGCGAACCAACGAGATAACCTGCGTCATTGGATTTCTTGATGAGTTTCTGTGCGGTCATATACATCACGTCGAAACCATTATGAATAATCGGTTTTAATTCGGCGTCGATCCGGTCTGCAATTTCCTGCGGCAGGGGATCGCCATAGAGCTCCCGCGCATGGGTATTACAAATCCGTTGCAAGTCTTCCGCTGAGCCTTCAATGGAAGGCGGATACGTTCCCTCCGGCACCGGACGAATGTCCTCACATGCAGCTGCAATCCGGTTGGGATTTTCTACTACAACCTCAAATGCTTTCTGAGAGCCGAGATAAGAAAACTCCTCCAGCATTTCCTGCGTGGGTTTAAAATAAAGCGGCGCTTGATTATCGGCGTCTGAAAAACCCTGTCCGGCCATTAAAATGCGGCGGAATACCTCGTCTTTCGGGTTTAAAAAGTGAACATCTCCCGTTGCAACGACTGGCTTTTGTAAACTCTGTCCGAGTTTTACAACAGTTTCATTGAATTCGCGCAATTCCTGCTCATCTTTTGCCGTCCCATCCCGCAACATAAACATGTTATTGCCGATTGGCTGAATTTCCAGATAGTCGTAGTAATCGGCAATACGACGCAGCTCAGCCCACGGTTTTTTGGCAACGATGGCGCGGAATAGTTCGCCGGCCTCGCAGGCGGACCCCAAAATCAGGCCGTCGCGGTAACGATCCAGCACGGAACGCGGTACAATGGGCCGTTTTTTAAAATAATTCAAATGGGATTCGCTGATTAGTTGATAGAGATTTTTAAGTCCGGTATAATTTTTAACCAGAATAATGAGATGATGATAATGCACACGCCCGCCGGAAGCCAAGTCCCGAATGGCGTCGTTGATTCCCTGAATATCCCGGACGCCCATTTGTGCGAGCTGGGCAAAAAATTTCAATAATATGCGTCCTGTGACTTCCGCGTCATCACAGGCACGATGATGATTGAAATCTCCAAGGCCCAGCGCGCGCGCCACGTCGTCCAGTTTATGATGACGTTCCTGCGGCAGGAGCGCACGTGCAAGAGTCAACGTATCAATGGAAGTAAAATCCCGTTCAATTCCCAATCTGGCGCAATCGTAATTCAGGAATCCGACGTCAAAAGATGCGTTGTGCGCGGAGAGCGGACAATCCCCGATAAAATCCAGGAAACGAGGAAGAACCTGTTCTATTGACGCAGCATCCGCCACCATGGCGTCTGAAATACCGGTGAGTTCAGTAATGTTCGGCGGAATGGGTTTACCGGGATTTACAAACTCCGAAAAACGGTCGACGATTTCCCCATTGCGAATTTTTACGGCACCAATTTCAATGATTTCCTCTGTCGCCGGTTTAAACCCCGTTGTTTCAATGTCAAAAACGACAATATCTTCTTGCAGCGCACGTTTTTGAAAACCGTCCACGGCGCCGCCGGAATCATTGACGTAATAGGCCTCTACGCCATAAATCACCTTAATTCCATATTTTTTTGCGGCTTTCATAGCCTCGGGAAAGGCCTGCGCAACGCCGTGATCGGTAATGGCAACAGCGGAATGCCCCCATTTGGCCGCTTGCGCAATTAATGAGGTAGGGGAACTCATCCCATCCATCAAACTCATGTTGGTATGTAAATGGAGTTCAACGCGTTTTTGTTCTGCGGTGTCCTGTCTTTCGTTACGTTGCGCACGAAGAATACAGCTGGGGTTTAGAATCATTTCCTTTTCGAAGTTGTTGTAAGTGAGTTTTCCCTGTACCGTTACGGTATCGCCTGCACGGATTGCATCCATTACAGGCTGCGCTTTGGCAACATCCAGGGAACGCGAGACGCGAATGGATCCGGTATAATCCGTCATATCGAAACTGAGGATTCCAAGCTCCCGGGAAGGGATGTTTTCTCTCGCTTTGGTCGTAATGATTTTATGCGCCGTGGCAAATACGTCGCCTGTCACGGATACATATCCGTAATCCAGATTCAAATCACCGATTTGCATGGGCGCGTCTTTCCCTGGTTTCCCAAAAATAACGCCGTCCTCCATCTTGACAGCTGCAGGAATAGCCGGTTGTTTCTTTGGCGAGGGTGCTGGTGCAGCCGCAGCCTCCTCTTTCATAATTTTTTGAAGTACTGCTGATTTATCAAAGGCAGAGGCCTCCGTACTGCCGCTGATAAACGTGACAGAGAGACGTTCCCCGTAACGGTCTGCAAGCATTTCTTCCAATTTCCGCTGACAACCGGCGTGCATCAAAAACTCTGCGCCTTCGCCGCGCAGCCGAACGGACAACGTGCCGTTTGTGCGGTTGATCTCTCCGACAGCGTCATTTAAAAATCCGTTGGTCGCGGGAAAAGCTGCTTTCAATTCCAGGAAAAGTTGTGGCAAACATGCAGGCGACAAAACAAGCTTCTGCGTATTAAGAGAAATAGAAAACTGATCGAGTCCATAAAGGGTCCGTATGGCCAGTTCAACCTGTCCCAGAATTTCGGAAGAAACCGGCTTGTCCGAAGTCGCGTGGACGGTAATACTACGGCTTTGACGGTCTCCGGAAAGAGACTCCACAAGCAGAGAGGAAGCCGTTTCTGCGCAACGTTCCTCTGGTTGATATAATTTAAAAATCCTCAAAAAAGGCGTGCTCATGTTTGTCCCCCTTTTGCACACTCCTCTGCCAGACGCAACAGGGAAGGAACAATTTCAGCAAAGGGAACTTTGTGTAAAATTTTACCGTTCTGGAAAAGCAAGCCGTCGGCGCGTCCGCAGGCAACGCCAAGATCGGCTTCCCGTCCCTCTCCGGGTCCGTTAACAGCACAGCCCATGACAGCGATTTTCATGGGAACTTGAATATGGGCGACTGCGGCTTCTACTTGTTCCACAAGAGGCAAAAGATCTACCTGGCAACGTCCGCAGGTAGGGCAGGCAATGACTTCCGGACGATCCCGGCGTGATCCAACTGCGCGCAGAATTTCAAGCCCGGCCAATACTTCCTGCACAGGGTCCGCTGCAAGTGAGACGCGGATGGTATCTCCGATCCCCATGGAAAGCAAACCGCCAATTCCTGCGGCAGCCTTCAACGTCCCCATTTGCAGTGTGCCGGCATGCGTTACACCCAGGTGAAGCGGATAGTCACAGCGCTCAGCCATATCGCGATATGCTGCAATGGTGGACGGAACATCAGATGCTTTTAACGAAACGCAAATGTCTGAAAAATCTTCTGCTTCCAAAAGCCGGACATGCCGCATGGCGCTTTCCGCCATGGCACGAGGAAGATTGTCCGGATACTGTTCCTGTAAATCCCGTTCCACAGAACCGGAATTCACGCCGATACGAATGGGAACTCCTGCATTTCGGCAGGCGTGTACGACGGCGCGCACACGATCCTGACCGCCAATATTGCCGGGATTAATACGAATTTTGTCTGCACCTGCCGCAACGGATTCAATGGCGAGCTGGTAATTAAAATGAATATCGGCAACAACGGGAATGGGAGAGACGGATTTAATATGATAAAGCGCACGGACAGCCTCCATATCCGGAACCGCGCATCGAACAATTTCACATCCCGCGTCGGCAAGACGTTGAATCTGTGCCACAGTTTCTGCAACGTTTCGGGTATCGGTATTGGTCATAGATTGTACGGTTACAGCGCTTCCACCGCCGATACGAACGCCACCGACGGAGATCTGCCGCGAAAATCTACGTGTCATAGGAAACCTCCTAAAAAATCGAGACTTTTGAGTCGAGAGAACCGAGGAAAAGGCGCTTTGCCAAAAAAAGCGCCTTTTCCATTACCTATTACTGAATTAAACGCCAAATATCATTCGCAGTCACGACCAGCATCAGACCGAGCAAGAGCAACAAAACGACGGCATTTACAATTCCTTCTACTTTACGATTCACTTTTCTGCGCACAATGGCTTCAATAATCAAAAATAGGATTCTGCCGCCGTCAAGCGCTGGAATGGGGAGAACGTTCATGACTGCCAGGTTAATGGCAATGAAACCAGCAAGATACCAGAAAGACGTCATACTCTGTTGTGCTACGGTACTCATAGCGGCGGTAATACCGACAGGGCCCGAGAGATCGTTCAGAGTAACATTGCCGGAAATAATGGTGCGAAGGCCGTCGAAAACCAGACGCACCATATTGATACTTTCAAAAAAAGCGAGCTTTAGCTTCCCGAAGAATCCCACGTCTTCAATCTGATAACGGAAACCGTAATAATAAACGCTTTCTCCGTTTTCCCAGTATTCCTGCGGTTCGATGTGGACGTTCTCCAGTTCTATTCGTTTTCCGTCACGCCGCACGACCACGTCAAAGTCATAGTCATCGGAACGTGCCAGCGCTGTGGAAATATCCGTCGTGAAAAAGATATGATAACCGTCTATGGAAAGAATCCGATCTCCTTCCTGAATGCCGGACTCACCGCCGCCGGTAAATTGATCCATCAGCGACTCCACAACCGGAACTGCTGTTTGCTCAACCGGCGCATAAAGGCAAAGGAAAATACACAGGCCCATTAAAAAATTCATGAAAACGCCTGCAATCAGGATGAGAAAACGTTTCCATTTAGCCGCATGATAGAAAGCACGGGGATTTTCGGAATCTTCGTCTTCTCCTTCCATCACGCATTGTCCGCCAAAGGGAAGCGCCCGAATGGCATAAACAGTTTCGCCGAGCTGTTTTTTTAAAATTGCCGGTCCCAGACCGATGGCAAATTCATTGACTTGAACTCCACAGGCTTTTGCTGCTAGAAAATGTCCAAGTTCATGTACAAAAATTAAAACAACAAAAATCAGAATGGCATAAAGAATGGTGATAGTGATTACCTCGTTTCAAATAACGGCGGCTGCACGTGCAGCCTGGTCTGCTTCGAGCACATCTTCAAGCTTTGAGATAGGAGCATACGCAACGGTATCTAACGCGCGGGCAACCAGTTCCGGAATACGGCCGAAGGGAATGTCTCCCCGCAAAAACGCTGCAACAGCCGATTCGTTGGCTCCATTGAGTACGGCACAGGCATTCCCACCACGCCGGATTGCCGTATAAGCGAGCGCAAGACAGGGAAGTGCGGAAACATCCGGTTTATAAAACGTGAGTTTTGCAAGAGACGCTAAATCAAGCGGCCGAACAGCCCCTGGGAGTCTTTGAGGATAGGTCAATGCATACTGAATCGGCAGGCGCATATCGGGGTTAGACAGCTGCGCAATTACGCTGCCATCGCAAAATTCTACCAGGGAATGAACGATACTTTCCCGATGGATTATTACCTCAATTTGATCCAGGGAAACATCGTAAAGATGCATGGCTTCGCATACTTCAAATCCTTTGTTCATCATGGAAGCGGAATCTACTGTGATTTTTGCCCCCATAGTCCAATTGGGGTGACGCAGCGCCTCTTCTTTGGTAAACGAATAGGTTTCGTCATATGTCTTCCCGAAAAAAGGACCGCCTGATGCTGTTAAATGAATTTTCGCAATTTCGCTGTGACGTCCGGCTGCCAGACATTGAAAAATAGCGGAATGCTCCGAATCAACGGGTAATATGGAAACCCCGCGTTCTTTGGCTCGCGGCATGACAAGTTCCCCGGCGCACACAAGTGTCTCCTTGTTAGCCAACGCGATTTCCCGTCCGGCGTCGATTGCGGCGAGTGTCGGACGCAAACCCGCAATGCCAACCATTGCCGTGACTGCTGTATCCCCAAGGCAAGCAGCTTCGCAGACAGCGGAATCCCCGATGCCGACACGAATTGAGGTGTCGGTCAGTCGGAGTTTCAAATCCCGTCCGGCGTCAGGATCCGCCACGGCGACAAATGCCGGGGAAAACTGGCGCGCTTGAGCTTCCAAAAGCTGCGTATTGTGATGTGCGGCCAGCGCCGCAACAGGAATTTTCAGGCGGGAGGCCACATCCAGCGTTTGTGTGCCGATAGAGCCTGTCGAACCTAAAATTGAAATTGTTTTCATACAATCACCGTAAAATATTGTAACAGCAGTTCCAAAAAGGGCGCCGTAAATAAAACGCTGTCAAATCTGTCTAACACACCGCCGTGCCCCGGCATGATGGTACCATAGTCTTTGATGCCGAAACCACGTTTTATGTACGACATGGAAAGATCGCCCACTTGAGAGATAATCGAGCCTGCCGCTGCAATTATGGCAAGGAGAGGTAGACGGTAAGAAATCCCCCAAATTTCCTGTGCAACGAAATGATAGGCAAGCATCACGGCAATGCATCCCAAAATTCCGCCAATGGATCCTTCCACCGTTTTTTTGGGACTGATCTCCGGAATCAATTTGTGTTTTCCAAAAGCGAGTCCGGTAAAATAGGCAAAGGTATCTGTAATCCAGGCGGCAATAAAGGGAAGAAGAACGAGCGATGCCCCACCTTCCATTGCTCGAATTCGAACAACGGATCCCAAAGCCATCGGAATGAAAATGACGGTAAAAAACGTACCGAATATGGCAGAACATTGGATTTTCCCTTTGGAGACGATGGCGATGAAAAAAAGAATGACAGCAACCGGTACAACAAGCGCAACGAAAGGAAGAGAAACGTAAAACGTCAGGGGGATGGAAACGGTTGACAACCCAATTGCACAAATAAGAAGTACAGGACTGGTAACAAGTCCGGTATTGTGGAGCATTTCATAGGTTGCGAGTCCTGCGAGGAGGCCAAACACCACGGGCAAAACCCATTCCGGAGTAAAATAAACCACCAGGAAAAATAGGGGTAACGCGACCAATGCAGCGACAATTCGCTTTAACATAACGTTTCTCCTCTTTTTTACCGTTTTTCAATACCGCCATAACGGCGGGAACGGCCTTGATAATCGGCAATTGCACGGAATAACTCTTCCTGATCAAAGTCTGGCCACAACACCGACGTAAAATAATATTCCGCATAGGCCGACTGCCATAACAAGAAATTGGAAATTCTTAATTCTCCTGACGGCCGTATAATGAGATCTGGATCAGGAATTCCCGCTGTATCCAGACAAGCGGAAAAATCCGCAGCACTGATTTGTTCGGGATTAAGCTCTCCATTGCGCACTTTTTGCGCTAAAGTTTGCGCCGCCCGAACAATCTCAGCCCGACCGCCATAATTTAAACAGACATTGACATGCAGACCGGTGTTTCCCAGAGAAAGACGATCAGTTTCTCGAATTAACTCCCGGATATCTTCAGATAACGGCGCGGTATCGCCAATAATTTTCAGTGTGATATTTTTTTTGGTCAATTCTCCGCAGGCTTCTATTAGATATTCTTTGAAAAGCGACATGATTGCATCGACTTCGTTTTTTGGACGGGACCAGTTTTCGGTCGAAAAGGCATATACGGTAAGATATTTCAAGCCAATATCGTTACAAAGTGTTGCAATCCGGCGAAAATTCTCACTGCCTGCACGATGTCCGGCAGTGCGCGGTAATGCGCGGGCAGTTGCCCAACGTCCATTACCATCCATAATGATCGCAATATGCTGAGGAAGACGCGAAAAGTCGGGCGTAACCGGCTTTTCGCGTCCACCGAATATCCGTAGGTTTTTAAATTTCACAATCTTTAAACCTCGATCAATTCTTTTTCCTTTGCAGCACCAAGCGCATCGATGTCTTTAATGTAACGATCCGTAAGCGTTTGAATGTCTTTTTCGATATCGTTATAATCGTCTTCCGTAATTTCCGATTTTTTCTTTTGCGCCTTAAAACCATCCATTGCGTCGCGGCGGATATTGCGGATGGCAACTTTGGATTCTTCACAGAGCTTGTGTACTTGCTTAACAAGTTCACGACGACGTTCCTCAGTAAGCGTGGGGAAGAGAAGACGGATGACACGTCCGTCGTTTTGTGGGTTAATACCAATATCAGATGCAAGAATGGATTTTTCAATTGCCTTTAGGATACTGGCATCCCACGGCTGGATAGCGAGGAGTCTGGGTTCCGGGGAAGAGATAGAGGCAACCTGGTTGATAGGCGTCTGCGTCCCATAGTAGTCAATCGTAATGCGATCAAGAACTGCCGGGTTGGCGCGTCCTGCGCGGAGCGTGGAAAACTCCTGTTGCAGAACCTCAATTGTTTTTTTCATTTTTGTTTCCTGATCTTTGTATTCACCAGCCATGATAGTATCTCCTTTCCGTTCAATCACAAAAATTTTATTTTTGCACGATAGTACCAACATGTTCGCCCATAACGGCACGATAGACATTCTCCGGATCATCAATGCCAAACAATAGCACCGGAAGATTGTTATCATAAGCCATGGTCGCCGCGGTGGAATCAATTACGCCGAGATGTCCTTCCAAAATGGAATCAAAAGAAACAGCGTCAAACTTTACAGCGTCAGCATATTTATGGGGATCCTTATCATACACACCGTCGATATTTTTCGCCAGCAACGCGATATCAGAGTCTGTTTCGATTGCACGCAGGATCGCTGCCGTATCTGTTGAAAAGAAGGGGTTACCCGTTCCACAGCCGAACACGACAACGCGGCCACGCTCTAAATGGTGGATTGCACGCAAACGGATATAGGGTTCCGCAAATTGCCGCATCTCAATGGCCGTTTGCACGCGTACCTCAAGACCGTGCTGTTCCAAAACATCTGCAAGAGCCAGGGCATTAATCGTCGTTCCCAGCATCCCCATGTGATCGGAACGGGTACGATCAATTTTCCCGGAACCGCTTCGAACACCGCGCCAGATATTTCCCGCACCTACAACAATACTGACTTGAACACCTTCGTCCACACAACGTTTTATGATTGCAGAGAGATGATTGAGAATATCGAAATCAAGACCGGTCTTCTGCGCACCGGCCAAGGCTTCGCCGCTGATTTTAATCAGGACACGCCTGTATGTTGGTTTTGTCATCGGGCTCACCTCGTAAAACAACAAATTTGCCGTGCGGACTAGTCCGCAGTCCCTTTTTATTTTACCGCAATTATACCCATTTGCATAGAGGGTACGAGCAATCTTTTGAAAAAATTCTGTTACAAAACGGCGGATGCTTAATTACCTGATTGCTTTAAAAGGAAAGAATATGAGATTTAAATTCAGATCGAAATTGCTGACGTTTTTGTTTCTAAATGCATATGATGGAGTGATTTCAAAACGACGGAGGTTAGCATGAGCTTTGATTATTATCTTGGGGCAAACACCCCGAACGGTTTTATTTCCTGTTTTGAAGAGATGACAAACGCTGTATCCCGGCTGTACATAATCAAGGGCGGACCGGGATGTGGAAAATCAACGGCAATGAAACGAATAGCAGCGCTTTGTGAGGCAGCCGATGTAGCGGTGCAAAGAATCTGGTGCTCTTCGGATACGAAATCTCTAGACGGTGTCTATATACCGGAATTAGATACATTGTATGTTGATGGTACAGCGCCTCATGTGATTGAACCCAATTGCCCTGGTGCGCGGGATGGAATACTCAACTTTGGGGATTTTTGGGACTCTTGTGCACTGTTGGCACAACGATCGGAAATTGAACGAATTTCCCGGGAAATTTCTCAGTGTTATCTGCGCATGTATCAATATTTAAGTGCAGCGGGGGCCCTTGCGAAAATTTATTTTCAACAGGTGCGACAATCGGTCGATCTTGAACGGATTTCCCGGCGCGCCAGACGAATCAGCGCGCAACAAATTCCCGTCCGTCGTGGAAAAAACAGAGGACGGCAGATTCCTGTTTATCTCAATACTTTGTCGCCTGATGGTCCGGTCTTTTTGGGAGTACCGGAAGATTATACGATTTGTGAAGTCCACGACGGATACGGCCTTTATTCATTTGTAACAGGACCGGTTTTAGAACATGCATTGACGTCTGGTTATACAGTCTATGCTGCACACGATCCGCTTTTCCCCAATACCGCACCATTACATCTCGTTATCCCAGAACTTCGCTTTGCGCTTCTCACTTCCGGCGGAACTTTTGGCTGTCCCCCTACCGGACGCCGGCGCATCCGCCTGGATATGATGACGGATGGCAGCGAGTCGAAACCCGCTGCCATCCGCAGAAAAAAAGATCGATTCTGTTATGATCAGTCCATTCAAGCCGCATGTGAGGCCCTCACCGAAGCAAAACTTCTGCATGATGAGCTGGAGGGGATTTATCGTCCTACCGTAGATTTCTCACGGATTGACGCGTTTATGGATCGTCATTGCGAGGAACTTCTGGAAAAACTCACGCATAGAAAACATGATTGCCAATCGTAGTTACGTACGTACGGTTTTCCGCGATCCAATTACTCGTTGCCTTATCTGGATTAAAGAAATACAGGCAGCCTTCTACGGCAGTTTCACCGTTTAAAGCCCTTTTTGCCGCTTCATACGAATCTTCATCGGGCGTATTGTAGATCGTCCCGTTTGCAACGGGCTCGTATTGAATGCAATATTGATCGTCAAAAATCACACCGTAAATGGTATCGGGAAATTCATCCGAGGCGACACGTTCCAGTATGGTGTTTGCAACTGCAATTTTGCCCTCCATACTTTCGCCTCGCGCTTCGGCATAGACAATACGGGCGAGCCAGTAGAGCTCATCGTCTGTATAAGCAGATGCGGCATTCTCATCGCTCGCATGTAAATCATTGGAGTCGGATTCCTCATTCTGCACTGTGAGAAGATCTAATGTTGCAGTTGCGGTGTCGCCGTTCCAGTCGGCAGAACCATTGAGCGCCTCCGCAATGACACGTACCGGTGTATATAGTGTGGAATCCCGTGCAATGCTTTCCCCGTTGCAGGGAAAAGCGGCCCGGACAGAATCGGAAGAAACAATCGCGGTGCGGGCGTCGGAATCCCATGTAACCGTATAGCCAAGGTCTTCACAGACAGCGCGAAGGGGGACGTAAATCCGGTTTTCCGAGATGAAAAACGCGCCCGTGTACGGATCCCCATTGATCTCAAGTGTTGTGCCTGCGGCCAGGGTGCTGGTGGCCAGAACTCCGGAAAAGAAGGCGCTTAGCAGTCCGGTTACAAAGGTTTTCTTGCATTTCATGGAATTGCTCCTTTCGGGTTGATGTTGCCATTATAAATTACAAAGTGGTTACAAATCAATGACAAAATATTTCCAACAACCGAAAAGTGCAGGTTTCAGCTGGAAAAATAAAAGAAAAAACCCATGCCGTTTTTGAACTCGGCATGGGTTTTGATCTTTTGTTATTCTTGTCTCATTGAAAGCAAAACGTCGGCACGATTGGTCAAAATGGTATCCATGCCGAGATCTAGTAATCGTTTTGCCTCGTATCGGTCATCTGCCCAATAGGCGTTGCAGATCATATCATATGAATGCGCACGATCAATCAGCGCACGGCTGAAATACGGTTTATGAAACTGCACGCGCCGGCATGCATAACGAACGGCGTAATCCACAATATCCGGACCGGAAGCCGACCTGGGAAGCAGAGAGCACCGCATAATATCCGGCGCAGAACGAAGGCAAAGGCCGAGCTGTTCGTCCCGCGCGGAAAAATAGGCAGAATCCGTGGCGTCATAGTGATACAAAAGACGCCGCAATTCGGCAGGTACGTCAAAATCCGGATGAAACTCCGCAATATGGATGTTCATGACCACGCGTCCGGCGTAGCGCTCAATAATTTGCTCCGGTGTGCAAAAGCCAACATACCAGTTGATGTAGGAACCAGCGTTAAAGCGCATCAGCGCGTCAAGTGTATAACTTTCCACTGCGCCCTTTCGATCGGAAACGCGGTTTATGTCATCATCGTGGCAGACCACCATTTTTAAATCGGAGGTAAGGCGGACGTCAAATTCAATTTCATCCACGCCAAGCGCTATGGCCGCTGCAAACGATGGCAGCGTATTTTCCGGCATGACACCGGAAAGCCCACGATGCGCACAGATTCTGTATTTCCTGCCGGCCATAGCTTGGTTCCTCCTTTATTTACTTGTTGAAAAGGCTCAGCTTCAACTGTTTCAGACGTTTCATGACATCGTTTGCCCCACGTCCGAAGTAATCATGCAGTAATTTGTATTCCGCATACAACTTGTCATAAAGCGCAACATTTTCCGGATTCGGACGGTAATACTCGTCCTTCAGTTTTCCCATATGGCGGGCAGCCTCGAATACGTTGTCATATCCGCCGCGCTCGCTGCCGGCTGCAACGCTGGCCATAATGGCGGACCCAAGCGCGCCGCACTGTTTGGTTCCGGCAATATAAACCGGGAGATTCAAAACGTCGGCATAAATCTGCATCATCATGGGGTCCTTTTGAGAAATACCGCCTGCCGCATAAAACTCATTGATGGCAACACCGTGCTCGTTGAAATCTTCGACAATCATGCGCGTTCCAAACGCGGTTGCCTCAATCAGCGCGCGGTACATTTCTTCCGGCTTTGTCTGAAGCGTCATTCCCAGCATAACGCCTGTCAAATCGACGTCTACGAGTATGGAGCGATTACCGTTCCACCAGTCAAGCGCAACCAGTCCGCTCTGACCCGGTTTCAAAAGCGTAGCTTTGGAAGCCAGATACTGATGAATATTGAGTCCTGCTTTTTCCGCTTCCTCGAAGTAAGAAGCAGGGACACAGTTATCGACAAACCAGGCAAAATGATCACCTACGCAGCTTTGTCCCGCTTCATATCCGAAAAATCCGGGAAGAATGCCGTCTTCCACGTATCCGCAAATACCGGGAACGCTGTGTTCGCCTTCCCCAAGCACCATATGACAGGTCGAAGTTCCCATAATGGCCAACATTTTTCCCGGGCCGTCAATCTTGACTGCGGGAACCGCCACATGCGCGTCGACATTGGCTACCGCTACGGCCGTACCGGGCAGCAGTCCCGTAAAGGCTGCGGATTTTTCCGTAATTTCACCGGCACGAGAGCCGAGAGGGGAAATCGGGCAATTCATTTTGTCTTCGATCAGGTTTTCCATGCGCGGGTCCAGAGCGCGGAAGAACTCGCGGGAGGGATATCCGTTCTGCTTGTGCCACAGAGCCTTATATCCTGCCGTACAGGAATTGCGCGTCTGAACACCGGTCAGCTGCCAAATGACCCAGTCTGCTGCTTCCAGGAAGTAATCTGCCTGCTCATAAATTTCCGGCGCTTCGTTTAAAATCTGCCAGATTTTCGGGATCATCCACTCGGATGAAATCTTTCCGCCGTAACGGGAAAGCCATGTTTCTCCACGTTCTTCCGCAATGGCGTTTAAACGGTTGGCTTCGTCCTGCGCGGCATGATGTTTCCAAAGTTTGATGTAAGCATGCGGTTCATCCTCAAAGCCGGGGAGCATGCACAGCGGGGTGCCGTCGGCTTTCACGGGGAGCATTGTGCAGGCAGTGAAGTCGATTGCAAGACCAATCACATCCGCCGGATCCACGCCGGCTTTTTTCATCGCGTCCGGAATGGTGGTTTTCAAAACATCCAGATAATCCGCCGGATGTTCCAGCGCCCAGTCCGGAGGAAGGGGACGTCCGGAGGGAAGTTTCTCGTCCATAACGGCATGCGGGTAATCCAAGACGCTGTGCGCCAGTTCTGTACCGTCGGCAAGCGACACGACGGCGGCACGTCCGGAAAGAGTTCCGAAGTCTATACCGATTGCATATTTCGCCATCAAAACACTCCTTCATTTTTTGTTACATATCCATATTGTTATAATGCCGTATTTGATATAAAAAGTCAAGTATTTTCCAGTATTTTTGACCATATTATCAATATTCGTCAAAGATGTGGCAGCAGCAGCGGGGAAACGCGGCATCCAGTTCCCGGACTGCACCGGAATCCAATGGGGTACAGAGGTGTTGTGCTGTCAGTTCTTCCAATGTGTGATAGCCGCACAGAAATTGTACCAAACGTCCTGCCTCCAGGCGCAAATGAGGCTGCCGTGCATCTTCGCAGCGGTTTCCGGCAAAATCGAAAACACCGTTATTTTTTGCAACGACGGGATCGGTTATTGCAACGCGCCAGCTGGGGTTTCCTCCAACCGCGGAGAGCAGTTGCGCAACGTCCGCGACGCCCATTACGCCCATAGGCCGCAAGGACCAGGACGCCTGTGCAGCTTGGGCAGGCAAAAAAATGTCCGGCGGAAGCTTGCCTGTAACGGCCTTGCCTGCCTGCGATGCCATCTGACAAAGCGCAGTAAAAAGCCGGTTTGCGTCATTCGGACTATTTGCAGCGAATTCCTCAACATACAGGGTGTCATGAATAAAGTAAATGCAGTAACCTGTCAGGATATCCTGTTCATACACGCCGACGCCGCATGCATCATCCGCCAGATAATCGGAAATTTTCAGGCGCACATCCGCAAGAGAACGGCTGATGATACCGCTGTACCGCTGAGAAAAACGGTGATAACATGCATGGATGGCGGATTCATCCTGCCGGAGATTCAGAAAAACCACGCCTGTTTTGTCAGATGCGAGGGATGTGGGATCATTTATATGAAAATATGCCGTGCGGCTGACGGGAAAATGGCCAAACCCCTGATACATGGCTAAAATTTCAGGCCGGTAGGGAAGGACTATGCCGCCGCGATCCGCAATTCCGTTCATGAAAAAACGCATGGTCTGTCCCATATATCCCCGACCTTCATAGGTTGGCAGGGTAGACACACCCGCAATGACGGCACAGGGCAGGATAGCGTTTCGAATTCGAACGTGAAACGGATAACTTTGAATGGAACTGACAATATGACCGTCTTCCAAAGAAACGGCGGAATGATCAGGAGAAAACCGTTCACGAAAAAACCACTCCACAAATGGTGCGCTGTCGTCAAATCGCAGGTTCCATAATTCCCGAATCTCCTCACGATCACACCATTTTGTCCATCTCACCATGCGGATCCTCCATTCCGGCGGGACTTGTCCCAAACATTTTTCGGTGCAGACGGCAAAAATAACTCGTGCTGGTAAATCCTGCAGCCTGAGCGGCATCTGCCACCGAACAGTGAAGCTGGTTCATTAAATCATGCGCATAACGCATGCGCAGGGTATTTCGG
>CALWBW010000006.1 GCA_944376195.1 uncultured Clostridia bacterium
ATACGTGGTGCTTTGGTAAATGGGCAGGACATGGGGTTCGCCGTTTTTTGGCTGATAGCCCGTATGCAGGCAAAGGGTGTCAATGTTCATGTGGGAAATCTCCTTGTTTATACAGGTCTATATCGGGAATAACATTTGCGGGCGGGGAACTGCCCCGCCCGCAAATGTTGTTTCTTTTTACGGGCGGATGGGGCCTACGCCCACCACATCGCGCAGGTTTCCTCTTCCAGCAGGAGGGGCTTTAAAAACGCGATGGCTTTTTCAAGGCCTTCGCCGGCCGACATGAGGCCGTCTTCATGTTCGATGCTGATCGCGCCGTCGTACCCCACCATGCGCAGATTGGAAAGAATATCGCGCCAGGTCCCCTCGCCGTGGCCATAGCCGACGGTGCGGAAAATCCAGGAGCGCTCCAGCTCCTGCGAATAGTGTTTGGTGTCGAGTACGCCGTTTTTCGCGGTGTTAATGGGGTCTACGCGGGTATCCTTTGCGTGGAAATGATAAATCGCGTCGCCCAGCGTGCGGATTGCCGCTACAATATCAATCCCCTGCCAGAAGAAATGGCTTGGATCGAGGTTTGCGCCGATGGCAGGACCTACCGCCGCGCGCAGTTTTAAAAGTGTTTCGGGGTTATAGCAGCAGAAGCCCGGATGCAGCTCCAGCGCGATTTTATGGATGCCGTGCGCCTCGGCAAAGGCGGCGGCCTTTTTCCAGTACGGAATCAGCACGTCGTTCCACTGATAGTCCAAAACCGCGAGGAAATCCTCCGGCCAGGGGCAGGTGACCCAGTTTGGATATTTGGATTCCGGACAGTCGCCCGGGCAGCCGGAGAAGGTGACCACCGTTTCCACCCCGAGTTTTTCCGCCAGCAAAACGCCATCCCGAAAGATTTTTTGATAGGCCTCCGCCGTTTCCTGGTTCGGGTGGACGGGATTTCCGTGGCAGGAAAGGCCCGAAATTTCCATGTCGTACTTTTTCAGGAGGTCGCGGACCTTTTGCAGTTCCGTCTCGTCCGCCAAAAGCTGTTCGGCGTTTAAATGCCGGTTCCCGGAATAACCGCCGCAGGGAAGTTCCACGCTGTGAACGCCGTGTTCAGAGAGATACCGCAGCGCGCCTTCCAGATCTGTGCCATATAAAACTGCCGTGAGAACGCTGAGCTTCATAACAAACCGCCTCCTAAAGAAAATTCGTCATTTGACAGAACCAGTATAGTACAAACCTGTCCTTCTTTCAAGCAAAAGTTTCATTTTCAGGACTCGATGCGTTTTGCATTTGTTTTTTTCCTGCGAGGGAAATCTAAAAAACCGGGACGGTTTTGGCCGTATTTCAAAACCCCATTTCTTTTGCGGAAAAGAAACGGGGTTTTGTATCCCCAAAGAAAGCCGCAAGGGAGGGGAGAACCGGCGCGCAAGACGGCCGGCACCCTCCCCTCCCTCGACCCACCCCTCCGAAAAGGCTGCGGCGTGGGGGCATGTTATGCGTGCTGTAAGTAGACCCGGCATTCTTTTTCCATCTTCTTGCAGTAGTCTATTACAAATTTCGTCCCCCGACTCTTTCCGTCCCAAAAGGCAATGACTAGGTCTGCATATTCGACGATTTGTATATTCCTTTTGAAAGGCGCCGCACGGCCGTATCGCTGGTACTGGGGCAGAAATTCCGTCAGTTTTATGCCATGTGAAAAAGCATATGTCCGCGCCGCCAAGTCCACGCCCTTTGCTCCCCCGGAAACGATTTCCGTCACTCTTTCCGGTAAGTATGGCGTAAAATCTGGGATCGTAAGACTCCTTGATCCGATGATCGCAACCCTCATCCTGCACCTCAATATCTATTTAGAATACAAATACATATATAATTGTAATATATTATATCGTTATGTGCAACAGTAAAATGAATATAGAATTGGAGGTGAGGCATGGCATGAAAGAGAACAATTTAAAAATTAAAAAGCGTGGAGACGACGGAAACAAAGTCATTTCTCTGCGGATCAGCGTAGAACTGTTGCACAAGCTGGATGCCATTGCGAAGGAGACCAATTACTCTCGAAACGAACTGATTAATCTGATTTTGGAACATAACATTGATCATATTGAAATTGAACCATAAGATCGGACAACGATTTTGTCGTATTTCAAAACCCCATTTCTTTTACGGAAAAGAAACGGGGTTTTGTATCCCCAAAGAAAACCGCGAGGGAGGGGAGAACCGGCACGCAAGACGGCCGGCACCCTCCCCTCCCTCGACCCACCCCTCCGGAAAGGCCGCGGAGCGGAGCTATGTTACGTGTGTTGTAAGTAGACCCGGCATTTCTTGGTTCGATTATCGCAGGAATCTTCCCACCCATCCGGAAGGATGCGGCGCGCTTTTCGGGGAGATTCCAAAGAGGGGCTCCCTCTTTGGCCGTTTCAAGGGGTCCGGGGGAAATCGGAATCCCCCGGCCGCCTTTTTCTTGGGAGGGCAGGAACCGTTTCTTTTTGGCGGCGCAAAAAGAAATGGTTCCTGAAAATCCCCCTTTTTCCACCGTCACGGGGGAAAACCCCTTGACAAACGTGCGATTTCGTTGTATAACTAACCTGTTAAAGGCTGTGACGGAGAGCACTGTACGGCAAAAAGCGCAAAAAGCGAGTCGGGGATGGTGAAAGCCCGGCGGCGCGGCGGTACGGCAAATCACTCCTGAGCTGCGCGCCGAACGGCGCCGCGACGGTACGCGGGTCCCAGTAAGCGTCGACGGATTCCCGCCGTTATCGGGGAGACGCATGACGGTGCGTGCAATAAGGTGGTATCGCGGGCAAAGCTCGTCCTTTTGCGGGACGGGCTTTTTTATATACCGCATGGATGATTGTGAAACTGCCGGGAGGGTGTTTATGAAAAAACCTGATTTTATCCAGATGGAGCATGACATTCTGGACCTCTGGGAGCGGGAAGGCTTTCAGAAGAAGCTCATGAAGCAAAACGAAAACGGGCCGGTGTTCCGTTTCCTCGACGGGCCGATTACGGCAAATAACCCGATGGGCGTGCACCATGCCTGGGGCCGCAGTATCAAGGATATCATCCTGCGCTACCAGGGCATGACGGGCCATTCCTGCCATTACCGCAACGGCTTTGACGGCCAGGGGCTTTGGGTGGAAGTCGAAGTGGAAAAAGAGCTGGGCTTTTCCGGCAAACGGGATATCGAGGCCTACGGCATGGATAAATTCACGCGCAAGTGCGTGGATCGTGTGAAAAAATTCTCCGGGATTATTACGGAACAGTCCAAACGCCTCGGTCAGTGGATGGACTGGGACAATTCCTATTACACCAATACCGACGAAAATATCGAGGGAATTTGGCATTTCCTCAAAGTCTGCAACGACCGCGGCTGGATTACGACCGAAAACCGCCCGATGCCGTGGTGCCCGCGCTGCGGGACCTCGCTTTCTGAGCATGAGATGACCGGCTCGCATAAGGAAGTGACGCACACCTCCGTCTTTGTGCGTGTGCCGATGCTGGAGCGCGACTTTGACTTGCTTGTCTGGACCACCACGCCGTGGACGCTCTCGGCGAACGTAGCGCTTGCCGTGAACCCGGAACTGACGTATGTGAAAATCCTGACCGACGATTCCCCGCGCCCGCTTGTTTTGGCGAAAAACTCGCTCGGCTATATCGACGGCGCGAAAAACGTCCTCGAGACGCTCAAGGGCGAAGATCTGGTGGGCCTGACCTATGAGTCCATCTTCCCGATGCTGCCTGTGCAGCAGGGCGTCGAGCATAAGGTTGTGCCGTGGTATGACGTCGCGGCGGATGAAGGTTCCGGCGTTGTCCACATTGCCCCGGGATGCGGCGCGGAGGACTTTGAACTGGGCCGTTCGCTGGGCCTTGCCGAAATCTGTCCGATCGACGAATCCGGCAAAATTTATGAGAACTATGATTTCCTCTCCGGACTGACCGCGGCGGAAGCGGCCCAGCCGGTGTTTGATAAGCTGAAAGAGCTCGGCAAACTCTATAAAACCATGGAGTTTACCCACATGTACCCGGTTTGCTGGCGCTGCAAGAGCCAGGTGCTTTTCCGCCTTGTGGAGGAGTGGTACATCAAGACGGAGGAAATCCGTCCGCAGCTGATTCGTGCCGCCGAGGGCGTGACCTGGGACCCGCCCTACATCGGCAAGCGGATGCTGGACTGGCTCAACAACATGGGCGACTGGAATATCTCGCGTAAGCGCTATTACGGCCTGCCGCTGCCTTTCTATGTCTGCCCGGACTGCGGGAAGGTGACCGTCGTGGGCTCGCGCGCCGAACTGCGCGAATTGGCCGTCGACCCGGAAAAAGTCGACGCGCTGCCGGAACTGCACCGTCCCTGGATTGACGGGGTGACAATCCGCTGCCCCGGCTGCGGCGGCGAGGTCAGCCGCATCCCGTCCGTCGGCGACGTATGGCTGGACGCCGGCATCACGCCGTTTTCGACGCTCGGCTACTTTAAAGACCGCGCGTACTGGGAGACACAGTTCCCGGCGGATTGGGTCACGGAAATGCGGGAGCAGGTGCGCCTGTGGTTCTATTCGATTCTCTTTATGTCCGTCACGCTGACCGGCCGCGCGCCGTATAAACGCGTGCTGGCGTATAACTCCGTTGTGGCGGAGGACGGTTCGCGGTTCTCGAAGACCGGCTTTATGATCCGCTTTGACGAAGCCGCCGAACGCATCGGCGCGGACGCCATCCGCTATCTCTATGCGGGCGCCAACGTCGCGTCCGACGTGCGCTTCGGCTATAATCTCGGCGACGAGGCCCGCCGCAAGATGCTGGGCCTGTGGAATATTTACACGTTCTTTGAGACTTACGCCGAAATCGACCAGCCGACCATCGGCGCGGAGCCTGCATATCAGAACCTCTCCGACCGCTGGCTGGCTTCCCGTGTGGCGGCGTTTGTGGAGTCCGCCACGCGTACCTATGAGAACTTCAACACGTCGGACGTGGTGCGTGCCTTTGAGCAGTGCGTGGACGATGTGTCGAACTGGTATGTCCGTATTAACCGCCGCCGCTTCTGGAAGGAAGGGGAGGACGCGGACAAGCAGGAGGCTTATACAGCCCTCTTCCATGCCATCCGCCGGATCTGCGGCGTCATGGCGCCGATCATCCCGTTCATGACGGAGTATATCTGGCAGAACATGGTGCGCAAATATCAGACGGACGCCGCTGAGAGCGTGCATCTGGCGGGCTTCCCGAAGGCCGGGGAAATCGATCAGGCCCTGCTCGACGCCACAGCTGCCGCGCGTGAGATCATCGCCACCGCGCTCAAGCTGCGAAACGAGCGCCAGATCAAGGTCCGTCAGCCGCTTGCGGCGCTTTATCTGCACAAATCGCTTGCGCAGGAGCTGGCGCCGTATCTCGCCGTGATGCGCGATGAGCTGAATGTCAAGGAAATTGTCTTTGTGGAAGATACGTCCTTACTGGAAGATCACTATTTGCAGCTCAACTTTAAGGTTGCGGGCCGCACGCTGAAGGGTGACTTGCAAAAGGTGAAGGGCCTGCTCGACGGCCTTACGGATGCGGAGATGGCTGCCGCCACCGCCCAGTGCATGGCGGGCGAGGCTGTGACAATTCCTGGCTACGAAACGCCGATTGCCGCGGATCAGTTTAATCTTCTTTCCAAGACCAAGCCGAACATTGCCGCGCATATCACGGAGAAAATTGAGGAGCTTGTCGCTCTCGATGTGACCATTACCGACGCGCTGCGTGCCGAGGGCCTTTATCGCGATCTTTTGCGCAACTGCCAGGTGCTGCGCCGTGAGGCGGGCTTCCGCGTAGACGACCGCGTGCGCATTGCCGTCGCGACCGACGCGGCGGAGCTTGCCGCCGTGGTGGATGCCTATCGCGCTGATCTGGAGCGCGAGACCTTGGCTGTGCTGGGTGAGTCCGGCGAATACGTCCTGGAAAAGGATGTGGAAATCGGCGACTTTACCGCGCGGCTTAAAATTGCAAAATAAGAGGAAAAGAGGGAAACGCACCGCGTTTCCCTCTTTTTTACCGAAAATCCGGATATTCGCACGTCTCCCCGGAAATGCTTCCGGGGAGTTTTTTAAATCAGACCGCGCCGGAACGCGTCCATCATTTTTGCCGTCATGCTGATGTCGCCGCTGCGGTCCTGCACTTCCGCGCGCGGGACCCAGCGTGCCTCGGCCAGTTCGACGCCGTCTGCATGGAGGGTGTCGTCCCCGTCGAGGTCCGCAAAGAAGCCGATTAACAGCGACTGGGAATAGCCCCACGGCTGGTTGTCGTAATACTGGATGTTTTTCACGCGCACGCCGGTCTCTTCCATGACTTCACGCCGGATGGTGGCCTCGAGCGATTCCCCAATTTCGCAAAAGCCTGCGATCAGGGCGTAATCGGAAAATCCGCGGCCCGCATAGCGGGTGAGCAGCAGGTTTTCGCCGTTGCGCACGCCGACAATGATGGCGACGGACATATCCGGATAGCGGATGTTGCCGCAATCCGGACAGACCATGGCGCGTTCGTCGGACTTATGTACCATGGGACGGCCGCAGGCGCCGCAGTAACGGGTATGGCCATACCAAACCGCGAGATGATAGGCCGTCACCCCTGCAAACGCCATCCAGAGCGGCGTGACGGCGCGCAGCGCGCGGGTGTGTCGGTACGTCAGCGCGTCCGTCTCCGCAGGCGTTCCCGGATGGAGGAAGAATCCGCGTCCGGAAATGGAGAACAAATATTGCAGCGAGTCCGGGTCTACGCCGGGAAGATCCGCAATTTGCGGAAGCTGTCCGTTTTCCATCTGGTTCAGGAGAATTTCATTTTTCCGAAAAGCCATCAGATAATCTGAGGGCATGGCCGCACGCGGCGTATATTCGCAGCGGTATTCCTCCGGTTCTATATTGTGTAACATCAGTTCGCCTCGCCTAGTTCTTGAAAAAATTCGATGGTCTCGCCGCACGGGCCATTGCAAAATGCAACAAACGCCCGAAAAGGCGGATTGGTTGGCAACTCGCCGACGCGGGGCCCGGAGGTTACGGCGTACCCCGCCGCCGCAAGGCGCGGCAGCAGTGCCTCCAAATCCTCGGTGGAAAGCGCGAGATGGTGCAGCGCGCCATCGTTTTGCACGCCGTCGTCCCGGAGTACAACTTCCAAAATACAGTTCCCGGCAGATAAAAACGCACCGCGGCGCCCATCCGTATCCCAGGCGCGCACAGTCTCGCAGCCCAGCGTTTCGCAGTAAAACGCCAGCGTTTTGTCAAACTGTTCCGGCGTGGTGGGATGCAGAGCGATATGGTGGACGCCGGTGATCCAGTGCTTTGTCATAACAGGTCTCCTTCCGGATCAAAATTTTACCGTTATTATACCGCGCGCAGGACGGCGGCGCAAGGGTGTACGAGGCGATTGCCGTCGTACCGGCGCGGAAAAAGAAAAAGAGGGGGAGTTCCCCCTCTTTTTTGGCGGCAGTCAGCGTTTGCTTTCCACAAACTCGACGATTCGTTTCCAGTCCTCCGGGAAAAAGCCGTGGCCGCCCGCGCGCATTGCATAGGCGATATTCCCTTCGTTGAAGAAGTCGCCGGGCACCGGATAGCGGTAACCGGGAACGGGGTGCGGCCCCTCATAGAGGAAGCCGGGTTTTCCCAAAAGTTCATGCGCGGGGCTGCCCGCGATGCAGGCCAGGAGTTCCCAATACGGGTCGCACCAGTAGTCTTCCAGCGCGCCGGTGACCAGCAGGTTGCGCGGTGCGAGCGCCGCCACGATAAAGTGCGCGTCAAAGGGCAGGTCGTCTTCCCGCCCGGCGTAGGTCCCGTATTTTTCGCAGAACCAATAGGGCGCGTATGTGGAGATATTCTGTACGGTTTCTCCAACTTTTCCGCGCACGATGGCCGTGCCGGCGGTACCGGAGCAGACGGATACGACATAGGGAATCCGCTCGTCGAAGAGCGCGCCGGCCAGCGCCGTTTTGCCGAAGCGCGAACAGCCGGCAATCACGGTATGGGGAAGGTCAAACCCGCCGCGCTGCTCGAGGTAGGTACGAATATCGCTCATGCAGCGTCCCCAGAGAAGCAGCTTTCCGGCATCGTCGGGCTGATGACCGTCCGGGTAGAGGACGGCGGGAAGTCCTTCATCATAACCGGGGCCGTCCGGCGAGATATCCGCGCACCAGAGGTGAGCCACGGCGAAACCATGTGCAAAGACCTCCGCCGGCGGCGCGGCAAGATAGCGCGGGTCATACTGCATGCCGATGGTGATAATACAGGCAGGACACGCACAGTTTACCGGAAGGGAAAGCGTAAAGGGGAAGGAAAACGTGCCGGAAGGGTACGTCAGTTCCAGCGTGATCATTTCCGAGCGCGCCGCACCGTGCTCCAGAAGGCCGAGATCTTCGCGTTTTACTTCCCGAATCGCGACAGGTTCCGGCGGCAGCTTGCCGTACAGTTCGCTTTGCAGAAGCGCCAAAATTTCCGCGCGGCGCTGCGGCCAGGTTTCGGCGGTGACGGCGGAACCGTCGTTGTGGCGCAGGACGTCGGGGAGTCCCAAATACTTCAGTACCTGTTTCATGCGGGTTTCTCCTTTTCTTATAATTTCCGGGAACGCCGTAGGATTTAATCCGATAACTCCCTGTTCTGCTGCGGCGTATTACGCAGCAGCATGGCCAGCGTGACGCTGTCGGCATACCGGTTAATCACCTCATAAAATCCCTCCCAAAAGGGGAGCGAGAGGCACTCGCTGCGCCGGGGGCAGGAATTTTCCGCACAGTCAAGGCAGGCCACGGGAACCAGCGGCCCTTCCACAGCGCGCAGGATTTCTCCCACACGGCAATCCTCCGGACGTACGGGAAGGCGGTATCCTCCGCCGGCGCCGCGCGTTGCGGCGAGCAGGCCCGCCCGGCACAATGCCGGGACGATCTGCTCCAGGTATTTTACGGTGATCCCCTGACGGGCGGCAATTTCCTTTAACGGAATGCTTCGATCGGTTCCCTGTGTGGCAATATCCAGCATGACGCGCAGCGCATAACGGCCTTTTGTCGAAATTTTCATAGGCGCTCCTGTTCCCAAAACGGGTTTTCTAGGTTAGTTATATCATTTCCGGTGTCGGAATGCAAGAGAAGACCCGGAAAGTTCGTTTGGAAAAACTTCGCACAAATTCACGCTTGACGGCATATGATGTCAATAGAAACCGCGTGGAATAACGGAAGGAGTACCGATATGGCGAATCAAGATTTTGAAACGTTGGCCCGCGCACTGCTCTCCGGAAGGCAGGGACAGTCGGCTGCGGGTGCGATTGAAAAAATGGGAGTGTTGCTGAAAACGGAGGATGGGCAGCGGCTTTTGACGCTGCTGGCTTCCGGCGGCGCGGATACGATCAAGACGGCGGCGCAGGCGGCGCTGCGCGGCGATGAGGCGACGGCGCGCGCGGCAATGATGTCGCTGCTCGGCACGCGCGAGGGTGCGATGCTGGCAAAACGGTTGGCCGAAGCCATGAATAACGGCAAACGTTAGGAGGCGCGTATGGATGAACTTGGCCGCGTGATCGCCAATTTGATGAACTCGCTGCCCGAAAATCAAAGCGGCGCGGAAGCCTCCGCGCCGCCTGCCGCCCCCTTTGCCGGCGATACGGACGCCGGAAATTCTCAGGACGGTCTTTCCATGGCGGAAGGCGGCGAGGAGGGGAATCCACTGTCGTTTCTGTCCGGTCCGGGGGGCGGGGATTTGATGGGGATGCTGGGCGCAATGGGCGGCGGAATGCCGCATGACAACCACAAAATGCAGCTTTTAATCGCGCTGAAGCCCTATCTGCGTCCGGAGCGGTGTGAACGGGTCGACCGTTTGTGCCGTCTTTTGGATACAGCTTACGGAGTGCGCGGCGCGCTGCGCTCGCTGGGAGGGGTGTTCCATGTATAACCGGTATTCCTTACATATTGACGACGAATTCAGTCCGGTACCCGCGTTTACAGGACCGCAGGACCATCCGGGCGGCGCGCATCCGCCGCACCGGCCCCCACACCCGGGTCCGCCGCCGCATGAACCACCGCACCGGCCTCCGCATCCGGGACCGCCCCCTCCCGCACCGCCGATGGATTGCCCACCGCCCATGTATCCGCCGGGAGGATCAGAATCCTCTATCCTGGGCACCCTGCGTTCCCTTCTGGGGAACTTCCGAATCCCCAAATTTGAACTTGACGACCTGCTGCTGCTCGCGGTCGCGTACTTAATCCTGCGAGAAAGCGGCGACGACGACCTGATCCTGATTCTGGCGGCGCTCTTCTTTTTCGGATTGGCGGGATAGAAAAACCCCCGCAGTGCAATTGCACTGCGGGGGACTTTTTATAAAGTGCGCTTACCGCGTAAGCTTGAAACCGGATTCAATCGTGGTGGCTTCGTAACCCGTCGTAACGTCCGTGCGCCAGGATTCATAAGCATCCGCACGCATCGCTTCGTCCAGCAGTTTTGCTTTGTAGTTCTCACCTAAGCCGGCAAAATACACGATATGCCAGCCGTATTCGGACTCCATCACTTCGCAGTCGCCGGTTTTGCGCGGCCCAAAGAGCCACTCATTAATCGGAGAGACCATCTGCCCCTGATAGACGTCCTCATAAAGGCCGCCGGTGGTGCCGTCACCGTCTGCGGAATAGGTATTGGCAAGAATTTCGAAATATTCCTCGGTGGAACCGTTCTCCACCCATTCGTCATAAAGTTCTTCCGCCTGCTCCTTCGCAGCTTCTTCCGCACCTTCTACCAGATTACCGTCTTCGTCTTTTTCCGGCGCAATCAGAACGTGACGCATGTTGACCAACGGATAGTCGTTGTCGGTACGGGAAAGGAACATGGCGATATAGACTTCGCTGTCGCCCTCGATGACGGTGATATCGCCGGCGGTACGGGCGTCGTCAAAGAGCCAATCGGAGAGATCGGTGTTGGCAAAAGCACTGTAAGAGAGTCCATTATAAAGGAAGGCGCTGCCGTCTTCATACTGAGACTGGGACTCCTCCGGTACAAGACTTACGACATAGTCGATGAAATCCTGCTCTGTTTCCACAGCATCGTAAATGCCATTTGCAAGCTCCATGGCTTCCTCATAGGTACGCGTATCTGCTTCTGTGGTGTCGTCCGTGGTATCGGCGGTGTCGTCCGTAGTATCGACAGTATCGTCCGTGGTATCGGCAGTGTCGTCCGTAGTATCGGCGGTATCGTCCGTGGTATCAGCGGTATCGTCCGTGGTTTCTTCCTCCGGTGTTTCGAAGGTGATCGGATAGATGCGCGCTGTCACGGAGTCAATTTCGTTGCGGTTTTCCGCATAATAGGCGTCGATTTCCTCATCCGTGAAGGTAAAGCCCGCTTCGATGTCCTCCGCGTACGAAGTCGCAACGCTTACCGTGTTGAGCAGTTCCCGGTAGAGCTTCTCATTGACGCCCTTTCCGTAAATCGCGCCGAGGTAATTGTCCAGGCTATAGTGTGCATTTTCAGCAGCCGCTTCCATGCTGGAAAGGATATCTTCCATTTCCTGTTTGGCAGCGTCGTCAAGTTCGTAGCCGTTTTCCATGGCCGCGTCATAGAACGCGTAGATTTCCGTTAAATCGGAGAGCGTTGTTTCCGTCAAATACTCTTCCCAGGTCTGGGTTTCGGAGTACTGCTGTTCGGAAAGCGGTTTGGAGGTGTCGATCATCAGGCTGGCGTAGTCGCCATAGGTCTCCTGCAATGCGGAGAAGGTGTTCTGATAAACGTTTTGATAGTAGTAGTTGAAAGCGGCGACAGAAATGTCGTGATCTGCAATCTCCACTGCGGTTTTCTGCCGGTAATAGGTCGTAGATGTGAAATACGACACCAGGACAATCGCAACCAGAGCGGCTGCGCCCACAACAATCCCGATATTCCGCCACAGTTTGTTTCTGCGCGCTTTTTTCGCCGAGAGATTCCCGGACTTCTTGGTATCTGCCATTGGTAAATCAGTCCTTTACTTATAATGACGCCTGCACGCATTTTCACACAAAACGGTGCATACCCGCTTATTATACGCGATAAAGCGCCGTCATGCAAGTCCAATCCATGAAGTTTTCTCAAACTTTTGTGATTTTTTCCGTGAATGCGGCCGGCGCGCCTTCAAATTTTGGGGCGCTGAGAGGGATGGCATTCCGGTTCTTCCCGAAGCCGTGCGAAAAGCGGCGGAAGCTCTCGAAGATGCGAGACCGTGTAATCTACCGGGATATCCGCGCGTCCGGGTTTGCCGGAGGGGTTATACCAGCAGGTGCGGATTCCGGCGCGGATGCCGCCGCGCATATCTGAGGTGAGGCTGTCGCCGACGATGATGGCCGCGTCGCGCCGAAAGCCCGGAATTGCGGCAAAACAGTGCGCAAAAAACGCGGGATCGGGTTTGTTGCAGCCGATTCGCTCGGAAATAAACGCGCCGCGGATGTACGGCGCAAAACCTGCGCGCGCAATGCAGCGGTCTTTCACGTCCGCGACGCCGTTTGACGCCAGATAAACGTCGTACCCCTGCGAAGAGAGCGTCATAAGCGTTTCCAGCGCGCCGGGCAGCAGAAAGACCTGATCGCCCAACAGCGTTTCATAGCGCTCCCGGGCGCGTCCGGCGGAACGCGCAAGACCCAATTCGGCGAACAGGCGGACAAACCGCTGCGTGAGAACTTCCTCACGCGTGATTTCCCCTTCCTCCAGACGCGCCCACAGCGCGGCATTGATGGCGCTGTACCGGGCGAGGACGCCGTCGTCCGAGGGAACATCCAGTTCCGTCAGCGTCGTTCGCAGGGCCACAGCCTCCGCGCGGTGAAAATCAAACAGCGTGTCGTCAATATCGAGAAAGACAGTTTGCAGCATAACGGTTCTCCTTTATTAAATGAATGTCGCGTCATATCCAGGGACAGCCGGACAGGGAATTCATGTTATTGTAGCACTCGAAAACCCGGTTTGACAAGTCCCGTTGAGGAGTGGGATTCCGGTGGTTGACAGCCCGGTACGCCTGTGCTATGCTAAGGGCAGTGTGCCGGTTCGCGGCACATGCTTTTTTGCGTTTTAAGGAAAATTTTGACGGTTTTTGAGGTGACGGATGAAGGAGACTTTCCAAAGAAAAGTACTTGCGCCGCTGCGCGGATTGGCAAACGCGGACTTCTGGCGCGCTTTTTTCCCGCTGGTGATTCCAATCACCCTGCAGCAGATGCTCATCAGCTCCCTGAACCTGGTCGACACCCTGATGGTGGGCCGGCTGGGGGATAACGCGATTGCTTCGGTCGGCGTGGCAGGGCAGCTGTCCTTCTTTATGAATATTGTTCTGTTCGGCGTGGCGTCGGGCGGCGCCGTCTTCATCGCGCAGTATCACGGGGCGAACGATGTGAAAAATATCCGGCGTACATTCGGCATGGTGCTGTGCATCAACATGCCGCTGGCCCTTTGCATCTGCGGCGTTTGTTTCTTTGCGCCGGAACGGATCGCCTCTATTTTTACGGATGAGGAAGCGATGATCCGGGAAGCTGCGCAATATCTGGAAATCGCCTGTTTTGCCTATATCGGCGTCTCGCTCAGCCAGACGATGAGCGTGGTGCTCCGCTCCACGGAAAAAGTGCGCCTGCCCATGTTTGCCAGCATGGCTTCGTCCATTTTAAACGCGATTGTCAACTACATCCTGATTTTCGGAAAACTCGGATTCCCGGCCATGGGCGTCCGCGGCGCGGCGCTTGCCACAGTGATTTCCTCGTTTGTGAATGTGGGCGTGCTGCTGACGGTCAGCCTGATTCAGAAAAACATCCTCATTGCCCCGCTGCGGGAGATTTTTTCACTCTCCCGGGACTTTGTCCGCCGCTTTATCGGACGCGCGGCGCCGGTCTTGGTCAACGAGGGTCTCTGGTCAATGGGCGTTTTGGGCTATAACATGGTTTACGGCCGCATGGGGCAGGAAAACTATGCCGCCTTAACCATCTGCCGTACGGTGGAGGATCTGGCGTTCATTTTCTTTGTGGGGATCTGCAACGCCTGCAATATCATGATCGGAAAACGTATCGGCGCGGGCGATTTGGAGGAATCCCGGGATTACGCCCGGCGTTTTATGCTGCTGATGCCGCTTATCAGTATAACGGTGGGATTGTGCATCATCCTGGGCAGGCCCGCGATCCTTTCGCTGTTCTCCGTGTCGGCGGGCGTACGGGAAACCGCTGCCGTCATTATGCTGATTTACGCGTTGGAAATCGGATTCCGCAATATTCCGTATATCGCCGTGGTCGGCGTGTTCCGCGCCGGGGGAGACACCCGCGCCGGCGTCCGGTACGACGGTCTCTGCCTGTACTGCATCGGGCTGCCTGTTGTGATTGTCACGGGGCTTTTCCTAAAATTGCCGTTTGTCCTGGTCTATCTGCTGATGCTGCTGTGTGAGGATGTCCCGAAATGTATCCTCTGCCTGCGCCATTTCCACAGTATGAAGTGGATTCAGCCCATTACAAACAAATAGGGCTTTTCAGAAAGGGGAATAAAAATCATGAACCGTCTTTTTACCAGGGACAAGTCGTTTTACCGCACGTTTTTCCGCCTGACCTGCATCATCGCGCTGCAAAATGTGTTGGTGTGCCTGGTCAACCTCGCCGATAACGTCATGATCGGCGCGTACAGCGAAAACGCCATGTCCGGCGTAGCGCTGGTGAACCAGATCCAGTTTATGCTGCAGATGCTCGTGGCCGGCGCGGGAGAGGGTCTGATTGTCATGGCTTCGCGCTACTGGGGCGAACGAAACCTTGCCTCTATCCATAAAACCGTGTCGATCGGCATGTGGATGGGAATTGCGTTTTCCCTGCTTTTGTGGGCGCTGGTGTTCTTTTTCCCCATGCCTGTACTGCGGCTTTTGACGCCGGAGGAACCTGTGCTTGCGGAGGCGGCGGTTTATCTGCGCATCGTCTGCTTCTCTTATATCTTCTTCGCCGTTACGCAGCTTTTGCTGGCTTCCATGCGCAGCGTGGAGACGGTTAACGTGGGTTTTGCCGTTTCGATTGTCGCGCTGGTGGTCAATGTTTCCTTAAACTATGTCCTGATTTTCGGAAAGTTCGGTTTTCCGGAGCTGGGGACCGCGGGCGCCGCGTGGGCGACGCTGATTGCACGCATCGTGGAAACCATTGTTACCGTGCTCTATGTGCGCGTGATCGACCGGAAACTGCGGCTGCGGCTGCGGACGTTTTTGCATATCGACCTGTCGTTCCTGCGGCAGTACCTGCGCTATGGCGTGCCCGTTATTCTGTCGAGCGGCGTCTGGGGAATCGGTATGGCGGCGCAGACCGCCATCCTCGGCCATATGGGCGCGGCGTCTATCGCGGCAAACTCTATCGCTACAACTGCGTTTAATATCCTGACCGTAATAACGTACGGTTCGGCCAACGCCTCTCAGGTGATTATCGCGAAAACCATCGGCGAGCGGCGCGTGGACGACGCCCGGCAATATGCCAAAACATTTCAAATTCTGTTCCTCGGCATCGGCATCGTGACGGGCACTTTGATTTTCCTCCTGCGTGGGCCGATTGTCGGCATGTACAAGATCTCCGGCGAATCGGCGGCGCTGGCACGGGATTTTTTGGCGGTGCTGTCCGTTACCGTGGTGGGGACGTCTTATCAGATGTCCTGCCTGTGCGGGATTGTGCGCGGCGGCGGCGATACCCGGTTTGTGCTCTATAACGACATGATTTTCATGTGGGGCATCGTGCTTCCCCTGACGGCGCTCGCAGCGTTTGTCCTGCACTGGCCGCCGGTTGTGGTGTTTGCGTGCTTAAAGTCTGACCAGATCACGAAATGCGCGGTCGCCGTCGTAAAGGTGAACCGCTACCGCTGGATCAAGCGCTTTGACCAGGCGGGAGCCGGGAAATAACCGCGCTGCGGCTTGACTTCCCAGTCGAAAATTGGTAAACTGAATATATAACCGCACCGTGTTCCGAAACGGTTCGCGGCGCGCAGTTCATCTGATTGCCCGGAGGTGGATATGCGCTATGCCTGAAAAACTATTGCCGCCTGTCCGAATCGCTGTTTGCGACGGCGTGGAAGAAGATCGGGACCGTACGCTTGCGATGGCGCACGAAATTTTGAAATCCGAGGGGGATTTTTGCACTTTTTTTGTGTATGACGAGGCGGAACTCCTTGTGGAAGTCTGCAAGGACGAGGCGGATTTTCAATGTCTGCTTCTGGGTGTGTCGGAAGAAGAGGGGACCGGTTTGGCCGCAACGCTGCGCGACAGGGGCTTCGATGGGGCGATTGTACTGCTGTCCCGCAGTGCGGCGCTGGCGCCGTTGGGCTATGAAGTTGAGGCGGCGCGCTATCTGCTCAAGCCGCTCCAACGGGAAAAACTGCGCGAGGCATTGCTTTTCTGTTTGCACGCGGGATTGCGGGAGATTTTGCTCCCCATCGCGGGAGGAAGGCGACGGATTGCGTTGTCGGAACTGATGTTTGTGGAGACGTATGAACGCGGGGTACGTCTGTCGCTGACCAGCGGCGAGTGCCGTTCCTCCGTAAAAATTTCCGCGCTGGCTGCGGCGCTGCCGGAACGGCAGTTTGTATTTGTACACAGGACGCTTCTTGTCAATCTCGCGTTTGTGCAGTCCCTGCGCTATCGGGAGCTGACGCTGAAAACGGGAAGGGTACTTCCCGTCAGCAAGTACCGGCAGGCGGATGTGAAAGCCAGGCTCCAGCGCTGGCTCCGAAGTAACGCGGCTTCTTCGGGCGTGATATCGGCGCCCTGAGCACCGGTTCGCGCGAAAAAAGCGCTTTATTCCCCATATGAAAGAATCGGTTGCGCCGGGTCTTCTGTGAGAACACAGAGGGCCCGGCGCTGTTTATCGGCCATATTTCGTGACGCCTGTAGCAAAAGCGACCATTCGCGCGCAAAAAACGTCCATTCGAACAAATTAACTTGATTTTGGAAAATCATTCTTTTAAGATAGTATTACATATCTTGTATTATGTCCATCTTTGTGAAAATTTTTCCAGATTCTCCGGCGGATTTTGTGTGTGGGCGCAGGTATTCCGGAAAAAACACGGAAAACCGTGATAAAATAGATCGCAAAATTGATACATAGGAGGAAAAACAGATGAGTAAAACACGAACGCGTGTGTGGAGCATAGTTCTTGCTTTTGCAATGGTCGTGAGTTTGCTTCCTGCAACGGCGTTGGCGACTGGCGGCGGCACCGGTACGGTGGGTGATCCGTATCTGGTAGCAAATGCGCAAGACATGACCGACGCGCTGGACCAGAGTGGTCCGGAGATTTACATCCGGCTGTCCGGCAGTTTTACAGTGGACACTGCGCAAAACTGGACCATTGGCAGCGGGAAATCCGTTGTGCTGGATCTTGCAGGGCATACGCTGACGAATACCCATGACGCGTCAAACTACTATGTTTTAAAGGTAAATGGCGGGTCATTGACGTTAGAGGACTCTTCGCCTGCGAAAACGGGTACAATTGACGTCAACGGTTCAAACAGCTACGGCATTCAGATTTTGGGCACTGGGAGTACCTTCATTATGAATGGCGGTACGGTCACGTCCGAAGGTAAGTGTGCCCTGGATATGAATTATTTTACCCAAAATGCCATTGTCGAGATAAATGGCGGCAAGCTGGCTACGGAGAAGCATACGAATGCGGCAATTAACGTTCGTGGTAGCAACACAACGTTTACCATGCATGGCGGTGAAATTGACAACCCGTCTGGCATGTGGGCGGTGTTTGCAAACGCTAGTAGTTCAGCTCCCGTAGATTCCCTGACGCTTACGTTTGACGGCGGTACGATTACCTCGAATAAAACAGGTATCTATATCGATTATCCGATTACGGTGAATTTTGGCGGTACAGCTGAAGTTGACGCAAGCGGCTATGGCATTAATATGAGCGGCACCGGCGTTCTTAATATGACCGGCGGTACGGTTCAGAGCGATAGTGCTGCGATTTATTCGGATGAGAGTAGCGTGGTCAAAGTTTCAGGCGGTAGTCTCACGGGTGCCCAAGCCTTAAAAATTACTGAGGGTAGTACCGCGCAGATTACCAATGGTACGTTTACTGGTGATGTGCAGGGAGACACTTCCAACATCACCATCGAGGGCGGTACCTTTAAGGATGATGTTACCGAGTATCTGCCGGAAGGCATGGGTCAGGATAGCATCACCGGCGAAATTACTGTTTCCGGTGACGCGGAGGCCAGCATTGGCAACCGTGGCTATCTGACGTTGGAAGAGGCGCTTGAGAAGGCGACTTCCGGCGATGTGATTCTGCTGCGGAAAAACGTGGAGCTTGACGATACGCTGACGATTAACTCGACGAAGTCGGGCATTACGATCGACGGCGCCGGGCAGTATACGATTTCCCCGAGTTCCAGTTTTACTTCGGGAAATGATCTGGTGTTGGTTACGGGTGACAACGTGACGATCCGGAATCTCACTGTGGATGGTAAAAATACGGCGAAACATGGTATCCAGTTCTATTGCGCGGCAAACGGCGCAATTGAGAATGTGACGTCCCAAAATAATAATATGGGGTGTGGCATTTTGATCAACGCCTCGACGGTGACGGCAAGCGGAACCATTAAGTTTGAGAATAACGGCTGGGGCAACGCGATCAACGTCGGGTTTGGCAGCGGTATCAATGACGCGCCCGGCGCATCCTTGGATGTGACGAATGCGAAGCTTGAGGGCGTTACGGCCATTTACGCGGACGCGAGTGACGTGCAGCGCGCGGGAGAATATAGCGGCCCGGGCGGCCCTGTGACGATCACGGTCAAAGACGCGAATGGCAAGTATGTCGCCATCGCGGACGATGCGTTCCCTGTATACTTCATCCCCGAAGCAGTAGCTGCGGCAAACACCGTGATCACGGTGGAAAATCCGGACGGCGAGGTTCTGCGCTATACAAAGACGACCTCCCTGCCGGCCGCCATTGATGCGGCAAAAGACGGCGCGGTGATTACGCTGGCTGACGGCGACTATGACGTCACGACGAACCGGGAGAGTGATTCGACTTACGGTTCCGATTTGATTATTGACAAGGATAACGTGACGATCCAGGCCGCGGACGGCGCAACGCCGGTTATCTATGGCTTTACGAATAAGTATAGCGGCGGAACCGGTGACGAAGGCATTTGCGGACAGAGCACGGTCTTTGTCTCGGGCCGCAATGTAACCCTGCAGGACCTGACGATTATGCCGTTGGGCGCCTATGCCGGTCCTGGGCTTGACTCCAAGGCGGTTGAGGTCACAAAGGGCGCGACGGGCTTTGTCATGGCCGGTTGCGAAATTACCGGGAATAAGTTTGAAAAAGACGATCAGGGCGCCCATGGAACGACGGGCGGCGGACTGGTCTATTTTGAGACGAACGACGCGACGCTTGACCTGAATAGCTTCGGTGCGGGCACAACTGTTCTCGGCGGTTGGCTTACGAGCAACGAGGACGATGGGTATTACAGCGTAGACGCTTCCGGCAACTACTGGGGCGAGAATGCTGACTATGATGATGTTGCTGCGATGCTTGGCGACGGCGCCACGGTGAACGACTGGTATACTCATCGTGATGCGGATGGAAATCTCTCCGGCCTGCGGGTCGAAGGCGGCGTCCTGATCGTGGCGGATCCGAATATAACCGGTGCAACCGTCAGGTTCCCCGACGCGATTTCGGGCGATGATTATGAAGTTGCCTCCGGCGGCCAGGTTAACTTCACGATCACGCTGGAAGACGAGACGGAAGTGCAGGACGTTTACGCGGCCTACAGCCCCGACGGGACGGGAACGCGTTATCTGACGGTGACACCTGTCACGTCGACCATTTATACCTTCACGGCTCCGGACGCTGCGGACTTCAGTGCGGGCGTGGACAAGACCGTTACGGTCTATGTCACCACGAACTCCAAGTCTGAGGTTACGCTTGATCTGGACCTTCGCGGCACGAAGGAAGACGAGACTTCCGGCAGCGCTCCGAGTCCGGATTACATTACCGCAGGTTCGACCTTGACGGCGGTTGTCACCGTTCAGGACGAAACTGGAAATGATATTACGGACGCGACCGGCGCCGGTGTGCAGTTCACCTGGCCGGACGGTACGATTACCTATGGTTATGTGAACGGGAACGGCACGGCTACCTCGCAGTGGACGCCTTCCGATGCGTTTGCAAACGGTCTCTACGTGGGCGACAGTGATTGGACTGCACGTCAGAAAGAGGTAACGGTCGAGTTCTTCGGCACGGAAAAATACAAGAGTGCGACGACTCAGGAAACCGTGACGATCAAGAGCCGGACGATTGCACCGGTGGCAGATCTTGCGATTGTTGCAAAGTCGGCCGATAGCGACATCAACGTGCAGCAACTGGAAGTTCTCTCTACTTATGCACTGAGCTTGAGCGAGAACGACTATCCTGTTTTGAACGCTCAGGGCGTTAAGCTGCAGAATAATATAGATTATACCTTTACCTGGTATGTCAATAACGGAAACGGCGAGTGGACCGAGCTTACAGATGTAAGCGCTGTCACGCCGAAAAATATTAATACAAAGTACAAAGTAGTCTTCACGCCGATCGGCGAGTATTCGCTGGGCGGATTTGAACTTGTGATCGGCTGCGGCGAACTCAAGGGAACGACTGTTACGACGACAACCAATGTCGATGCCAATCAGCCGCTTTACGAGGGACAGTTCCTCCGCGTTACGGCGGCCGTGGTGGATGAGGACGACAATGCTGTCACGAGCGGCGAAGTTGTCTTCTATGCCGAGCGCCAGGGTGAGCCGTGGACTCCCACGGAGTTGGGACGCGTCGCGCTGGTGAACGACGGCAGCGCCGCGCTCTCCCTGACGAACCTCCCCGCCGGTGAGTACGCGATTGCGGCGTACTATCTGGGCGCCGAGGGCGTATATGCGGCGTCCGAAGGCAAATCCCCTGCATTTGAAATTCAGAGCGCCACTCTTCCTGAGACCGGATGGTCGATCAAGATTGGCGACGGTTCTGAAACGAATATCAGCGTAGGCGAAGAGACGACGCTGTCGATTTCCGCACCGGCTGGTGTGGTAGCGGCGGACTATCGTGTCGAATGGCTGGTGTCGAAGGACGGCGGCGTAACCTGGCTGCTGGCCGGAAACGACGCGACGCTGACCATCACGCCTGCGAACAATCTCTATCAGTATCGTGCACTTGTCTACCCGGCAGGCAATTATACCCAGCCGGTAAACGGCATTGCCCTGACGAAGGTGACGGCATCTGCGAATGATCAGATTGAAACAAAGCTGTCCCTTACCATGATGCCGGAGTCCGTCTTTGAAGGCGAGACGTTTGTCCTGCGCGCGCAGGTAATGGCGGGCACCGTTCCGGTAACGGGCGGTTATGTCACCTTTACGACTGATGATGGATTCAGCTATGCCGCGCCGGTTGACGCCGCGGGTTATGCAGAAGCCACCATTCTGGGCGGCGTATCTGAAAAAACCGTCTATACGGCGACTTACACCGACCCGAGCAAGATTTATAAAGATTCTACGGGCACCTTGACTGTAACGCCGAACACCCGTGAAATCGAGATGAAAGCGGCCTATATCAAGGCTGATCCTGCAGACTTTACGGTTGGCACCGCGGTAGTTTTGACGCCGCCTGCGGTGTTTGCGAAGGATAGCAATACCCAGCTTACAGCGGGCCGCGACTTCTACTATCAGTGGCAGTACAGCACCGACTATGTAGGAGGTGCAGGCGATTATACTGCTACGTGGCTGAACTTCAGCGCTCCGTTGGCTGGCGGTTCGGCAGACGAAAACGCGATCCGCGTGACCATCGGCGACGCCAACACGGCGTTCCGCGTCATTGCGGTACCGTACGGCAATTATCAGTACCCGGCCGGCGGTGTGGTTACGGAGCCGATCTGCGGGAATGCAGATAAGATTTCCACTATAGCCAGCGTGTCCATCAGAAGCCTTGAAAACGGCAAGGAAATCTTTGATGGCGACGAGGTTGTCCTTACCGCGGCGGTTATGTATGGTGCGAATCTCCCTGTAACCGAAGGCTTTGTGCAGTTCAGTGTTACAAATGCTAGTGGACTTGAGACCGTTCTGGGCACAGTGCTCTTGAACGACAAAGGCGTAGCGACTCTGACGACCACGGCTTACGCAGATCAGATGGAGTCGGTCACCGCAACGTACTTTGGCACCAGCAAGTACCAAGCGAGCAAGAATACTGCTAACCTCAACATCAATTCCGCGACGATTGCGGTTCAGACCAAAATTATTGGCACATTTGCAGTAAACGAGGAGACTTCCGTCACTCTGCCGGTTGTGACCGACGCGGATGTTACGACGCAAGTTCTTACGAAGGACGTCGACTACTATATCGTGTGGTATGTAGACGACGGCGAGGGCTGGTATGAACTGATTGATCCTGAATATGCGAATGGTTCCTTGAAGTTCACGCCGGCAAATGAGAATACCCGTCTTGCGGCGGTTGTCTTCCCGATGGGCGACTACATGTTCCCGGTCGACGGCATTGCGGCCGGTGTAATCGGCGATGCGACGAAGGTTACGACCGCAACGACGCTTACGACCTCCGGCGATTGGCACGAGGGCAGCACGATCACCCTGACGGCAGCTGTCAAGGCCGATCAAACGGAAGTGCTCGACGGTAAGGTGGAGTTCTACGCCACGATCGGCGGCACGGCGTCTGTCATGATTGGTTCTGCCGCGCTGAACAAAAACGGCGAAGCGGTTTTGACCTACACGCTCCCCGCCTACAATGCGACGAATAACAGCATTTCCTTTGCGGCAAATTATATTGGCACGGATGTGTATGCCGCTTCTGAAGCTACTGCTTCCGACGGCAAGATCCTGTCCGCGACGATTACCTTTGGCGCTGATCCGAAGATTACGATTGCAGACAGCAAGAATACCGAAGTTGATCCGGAGAATGTCCAGGTCGGCGCCGAGTATACCCTCACCGCTCCTGATGTCTACGAGACCGGTAACCTCACTACTCCGCTGACCTACGGCAAGGATTACTACTATGTCTGGCAGTACTCCGAAGACGGCAAGACGTGGGAGACGGTTTACTCCACGATGGAGAATGGCGGAAATGTTTATGAAAACGCTGTGTTCGGCAACGAAAACGCCGAATATCGCGCTGTAGCGTATCCGATCATTGCCTCCGGCACGACGTACCGTTATCCTGCAACCGGTATCGTGGTTGCCACTTCCCTGCAGGCAAAGACGATTGCTACCACCACGACGCTCACAATCGGCAACGCCTATGTGGTGAGTGGCGGCACGAACATCTATCCGGAAGGCCGTACCATTACCCTGACGGCTACGGTTCTTGAACAGGATGATTCCAGCGTACCGGCATACGGCGCAGTGAAGTTCTATTATAAGAATGCTTCTACACCGGCCAGCACGCCGGTTCTCCTGGGCACGATGAGCCTGGATCCGGGCGGCAGCGCAACTCTGAGCATTGCGGCTCCTGCTGCCATCGGTAGTGCGTACATCTTCTACGCAGAGTTTGAGGGCAATACGGTGTATGCTGCCTCTAGCTCTGATAACACAAAAGGCAACGTCTTTGTTCTCCCGAACGAGATTGCGCTGACCGGCGCCATCGCAATTTATGACGCAGATGGCAACGAGGTTGCCGCTGCTGACGCAGTTGTCGGCACAGCTTACACGCTGAAGGGCGCAACTGCCACTGTGAACACGCCTAACAGATCTGATCTTCAGTACATCAATGCTGTTAACGCTGCGGTTGCAGCTGGCGAGGCGCCTGCTTACTACAGCTACGTCTGGCAGAAGTCTGAGGACGGCGGCAAGACGTGGACGAACCTTGCAAACAACACCGATACCCTGACAGATGTCACCTTTGATTCTTCCCTGACCGTGTACCGCCTGGCGGCGTTCCCGGTCGAGAGCACCGGTTGGGTTGCCCCGGCCGAGGGTGTTACCTCCAACGAAGTTTCTGTTGGCAAACAGAGCACAGATGTGACCATTACCCTTACGGATGTCGCGACTGGTACGGTTCTTGCTAACAAGAGCAATGCGTTTGAGGGCACCGAAGTACAGGTGACTGTGGATGTCTCTAAGGTTGCAGACAAACTGGGCACCGACGGCACAGTCAAGCTAGTGTTAGTGCGTGGGCATTCTGCTAACCCGAATAGAGAGCGGATCGAAATCGGCAGTGCGGACGTGAATAACGCCGGTAAGGCGGTCTTCACCGTTGTCCTGCCTGCATACAGCTACGATCCTGCAAATGGTTTGAGCAACCAGATTAACTTTGAGGTCACGTTCACAGGCGACGATTACTTCGAAGGCGATATGTTGAATGTGGGCGAGACGTACCTCAAGCTTGCCTCTGCTGCTATCACGTGGAAGGATGAAACCGGCACCTTTACGGATGCTGTGAAGTCGATCACCATCTACGAAGGCACCAAGGCAGAGGGTACCACGGTTACCGAGATGGCCGCAAACGGTACCTATACGCTGGCAATCCCTGCAATTTATGCCGGTGATGTATACGATAGCGGCGTACGTAAGAATGAGCAGCTGACGGTAAACAAAGATTACACCGTTGCATGGCAGGTCCGCATGACGGGCGAGGATGCCGCTACCTGGCGTACGCTGGACGGCGCATCCGGTGATACCTACACGGTCACCTGCACGGAAGGCCAGGAGAAGTACAGCTACCGCGCCGTGATCACGCCGATGGGCGATTACAGCAAGGCAATGGATTTGATCTTTGGCGAACTGACCCCGTCCGCAACGCTTACCACGCTTGCAACTGCGGACACCGAGCTTGCCGCAACCACCACGACGCTTGCAGTCAGCGGTACGGTTGCTGAGGATGACAGTGTTGCAATCGGCGGCGATACGCCGTTTACAGCGGTTGGTGAGCACCAGACCCAGTACGAGGGCGCGAATGTGACCCTGACGGCGACGGTTGAAAATGCTGACGGCAAGGTGAACGACGGCCTGGTATACTTCTATCGCAATGGCGAAAAGCTAAACGACGTGGGCGTCAAGGTTGACGCAAACGGTGTTGCGACCCTGACGGTTGCGACTTCCGCGTGGGACGATGCGAAGTCCGCGACGGAGAACGTTGACAGCTACTATGCTGACTACGAAGGCACGACGGTCTTTGATAAGTCCTCCTCCAAGATTGTTGATCCTGACACCAGCGATGTGAAGGGTCTTGTGGACGTCTATGTCCGCTCCACCACAATCGCAACCCCGCGTATCAGTGCAACCTACAAGGATGGCACGGATACCACGACAAAATATACCACCAGCGATGCAAACCTGGAAGGCCTGCCCGCTGCTGTGGAAATGACCTTTGCGCTTGTTCAGAATAACACCTCCGCGATTAGCGGCTATTCTGTCACCGCGACCGACGGCCGTTGGCTGAAGGAAGGCGTTGACTTCACGATGCAGTGGTACCGTGAGAACCCGGATGTTATCGAGGGTGGCAGCGAGTCCAATGTCAACGTGGCGATCGACGGCGCTACCGAGTCGTCCTATGTCAAGGATGCCTCCAGCCTGGCACAGAAGTTCAGCATCTTCCTCACCGCAATCGGCAATATGAAGACCGGTGCGTGGTCGAAGCAGGCCATTATCGGCGATGCTGCAACGCCTGAGCTCGCGCTTGACATCGACTATAGCTTTGAGCCTGACGCAGCGGAACTGGAAGAAGGTGTTGTCGCCACTGCCGGCGCGCATTACGGCGATATCGTGACCCTGACCGCAACGGTGAAGGGCGACGAAGCCGCCAAGGCGCTCCCGACCGGCACGGTAACCTTCTACTACCGTACGAGCGATAATAACTGGACGCAGCTTGGCGATCCGGTATCCCTGGTACAGAAAGATACCGCTGAGAACAAGCTTGTAGCAATCGCAACTTATACGCTTGACACAACCAAGATTCCGTTTAATATCACGGGCATCAGCTTCTCCTATAGCGGCGACTCCTTCTACAAAGCATTTGAGATGGTTGACGCGCAGAAGGATAACGCTGCAACCTATGAAGCCTTTAAGCTCTGGTCAATCCAGATCAGCAACCCGATTCGTGAAGACATCAACATGACGGGCTACACTCCGGATTATAACGATCCTGCCTGCTATCCGGACGGCGTATCCTATGGCAACCTCGGCATTACGATTTATAAAGTAAACGCTGACGGTACCCAGGGTGACGAAGTCCAGGCTAATGCTACTACGGGCAAGAAGGAATTGCAGGCTGAGACCGAGTACATCTTGGAGATTCAGGATGTCTACACCAAGAGCGGCGAAAAGCTGAACCTTGCGAAGGATAACTCCGCGGATATCACCGTTGAGTGGTATAAGAGCACGGATAACGGCAAGACCTGGGGTCCGCTGCCTGAGACGGAGTACACGAATCTTGATGCCAAGACCATTCAGGTAACGCCTGCAACGAAGGATTACCAGTACATGGTCAAGATCATCACGACTCCTTCCTTCTATAACTCCCAGTTCCCCGAGCTCGAAGATTTCGAGTATTCGGAGGATGGCGTTGTCATCACAACCTTGCAGGATGTCACGGTTTCCGTGACGGCGAAGACCGAAACCCCGGTGAACGGCAAAGATAACTGGGTCTACCAGGCCAACCCGATTACCCTCTTCGCGACGGTATCTCCTGTGGAGGCCGGTGAGCCGACCGGCACGGTGGAGTTCTACTATACTGTTCTGCAGGATGGCGCAACGGTGAATGATGACGGTACGATTACCGATAGCGAAGGCAATGCCATTGATCTTGACGCAGTCACCTGGACGGCAGTTGTCTCCGATGGTACGGACGGCGGCAATACCGCGAACCTCGTTGAGACGACCTCCGCAACAGACGTCGACGCTGTGATGGTGGCCGAACTGACGACCTCCAGTCTCCCGGTTGATAAGGACGGCACGTATAGCAACATCGTCATCAAGGCAGTCTATCTGGGAGATGCGACCTTCAAGACCATGTCGAACATCACTTCCGGTGATTCGGGTGCTGATAGAATCGCATCCAGCGAGATCGTCGTCTTCTCCTCGAAGATCCTGCAAAATGAGTATATCCCGAATCACGTCCTGACGTTTACAAAGGCTGCAGACGGTACGATTACCGGCTGGACGTATGAAGGCGTAGCCGGCGATCTGTACGACGGCGTGATTATCACCGCAAAGACGCTGAAGTCCGATGGTACTTCCACTGTGATTACGCTGAACCCGGTTTATACAATCGACGCGAACGACCGTGATCACGCGATCTTCACCACTCCGGGTGATCTCGCCGCGATTTACACGCTGACGGCCGGTGTGGATTACGAGGTCGAGTGGCAGTACTGCGCAAACTATGAAGCGTACAAGCAGTATCTGAGCGATCCTGCGACCTACGATAAGAACTGGCAGCAGGTTGACGATTCCCTCGTGAGCAACTACTGCACCGTCGAGCAGGTACAGGGCTACGCTTATCGCGCAGTCGTCACCCCGCTTGGCACGGAAAAGGCACAGCAGTCCTTCCAGGATGCTGACCGGATTTATTCCAACATCCTCGTGGTCGAAGCGGCAGACGCGCGTCTTCTGACGAACATCCGCAACGCTTCCTCCGCTTCCGCAAACGGCGATACCGTCTATGTTGACGCGATCGTGATGGGCGGAACGACCACGCCGATTGGCAATGTCACCCTCACGGTCACAGAGAAGAGAACCGACGCGGTTGTCTTCACTGAGACACAGAATCTGGTAAACGGCTGGACCACCTTCAAGTGGGAGAAGGTACAGCCCGGCGAGTATACGCTGGAGCTCGCCCTTGACGGCAACAATGGTTATGAAGCTGCTCCGATTACGGAGGATTACATTGTCCGCTTCACTGCACAGGATCAGTTGGGCGACGCCGGCGTGCCTGGTCTCCTCACCCTTACAGTGAATAATCCTGAAACGACTTATAACGGCCAGGTCCAGATGCTGGGCGCGGACGATGTCACGCTGACCGGCTTCACCGCTAACTACAGCGAATGGAAAGACATGGCGCTTGCCACGCTCACCTTCCAGTACTACGACGAGGACGGCAACCGCGTTGCGGAGCCGAAGGATGCCGGAACGTATCAGGTGAAGGCCTACCTGCCTGAGTCCATGTATTGGGGCTATGTCGCGGCAGAAGGCACCTACACGATTGCACAGCGCGAGGTCAAGATTAGCGACGTGATTGCCCAGGATAAGGTCTATAACGGCGACACGACGGCCAATATCCAGACCATCGAACTTGCATTGAGCCAGATTGACGATACGACCGGCCTGCCGACCGGTGATACCGGCCTGGTGGAAGGCGACAGCCTGTATGTGCAGGCAAATGGCGTCCTGAGCGGCGCGAATGCCGGTGAGCAGAAGTTGACGCTTGATGGCCTCACGCTGATGGGACCTGACGCGAACAACTACGTCATTGCAAACCCGGATTACAGCGAATCCTTTACCGTTTCCCGCAACATGCTGAAGACCAGCGCGGTCACTGCCATTACCGCAGCGCCTGGTTACGAGTTGACGGACCTCCAGTTCTATATGATCGACCAGTATGGTACCCGTATTACCACAAAGGATGCCGAGATCACGTATCTCTATCATGACGGTAACGATATCACACCGGTTGAAAATACAAATCTGCCTGGTGAGTACACTGTCCTGATCAGCATGGACGAGACGAACTATAATGGCGGCGCAGCCCTGTCCCTTTACATTGTCGAGGATCGCGGCACAGCACAGTCTGTAGGCACTGTTGAGACCAACCTGACCAGCGCGGTTGTCGAAATCTCCTACACCTATCACGTCTACGACGGCACGGCGAAGTCCGTAACGGTTACGCCGGCTGACGCGACGGTAGAATACGCCGGCGCGGATGGCGTGTACAGAACGGCCGCTCCGACGGATGCCGGACGCTACATGGTGCGCGCAACGAAGGGAGACATGAGCTATTACGGCATCATGACCATCGTGAAGGGCGAACCGCAGTTCGACATCACCGCAATCTCTGCTACGTACACCGGCAGCCGCTATAACGGCGGCGTGGACGTAGACGATCTGGATCAGATCCTTACAGACAGCAACCCCGGTTGGAACTTTGCCGATCCTTACGAAGGCGGATACCTGACCTATGTGGGCGGCAGCATTGTGGGCTATGACTACAACGCACCGCGTGACGTCAGCTATGACCTCGACGGCGCGGCCTACGACGACAGCGTGACTTCCGGCGCGTACGGCACATACGTTGTGACGGCGCATTATCCGGAGACGGCGAACACCGTGGCAGTCACGGCTTCTGCCGAGTATGAAATCACCAAAGCAGCTCTTACCATTACAGGCGACGATATCTATACCCGCCGCTTTGATACGCACTCCAAGCTGACGGCGACCTACGAAGGCTTCGTAGGCGAGGTGGGCAGCCCGGACAGCGAATTGCGCGACCTGATCGCATTGCCGACCTTCCAGCTGAGCGAAGACCTCGAGTTGACCGGCGAGTCCCTGACGAACGTCGGTAACCTCCCGATCATCCTGAGCAAGGCCAATGCCCGCAACTACGAGATCACGTATGTGAACGGTATCGCGAGCACGGCGGCAGACTCTACCCAGGACGATCTGGCGATCCGCGGCATCCCGTCCACGATCTACTACGGCGACAGCTTCCAGCTCTTCCTCTATGGCAGCAGCGATGGAACGACGACCAACGAGTCCAGCGCCGTCACATGGACGAGCAGCGATCCTGCTATTGCAACGATTGACAAATTCGGCAAGGTCACGATCACCGGTGTTGGCAAGTTCACCATCACGGCAGTTCGTGGCGATGATCCGGATACGCAGATCGAGATCACAAGCGCAGATCTTACCGCGCTGGCGCGCCGCAATGACTTTGTGGTCGCACGCGAGGATGTGCTCTATGACGGTACTGAAAAGACCGTTGGCGCTGATCTGAAGTTCTATTACATGTCGCATGGCACGCGCTTTGTAAACGACAATCCGCCGCCTGTTTCCATCACACTGAAGGGCACGGATGCTGGTGAGTACCTCGTAGGAATCAGCTACTTTGATCCTACTGCGACGGAAACCCTTGTCTCCGGCAGCGCATTGCTTGCCATCCACAGAGCGCAGGCGACTGTGACGACTGTGGCCGCGACGAAGGAATACGGCGATGAAAATCCGGCATTCACCTATGAAACGAACCCGGATGGCGTTTTGACAGGTGCGCGTGTTGAAACCTCCGCGTTTAAAGACAGCGATACCGGCGTCTATGAACTGCTGGTTGCCGGCGGCACTGCCGATCGCAACTATGTGCTCGCCTATGCGCTGGGTGATGTAAACGCAGACTTCACGGTAACCAAGAAAGATCTGACCTTCAAGGTTGGCAGCCTGGCTGGTACAAATGGCCAGACCAAGCAGTGGCGTACGATTACGAAGGACGGCACGCGGGGTTATGTGGCGACCATCGACCTGGCTACCGCAGTGTTCGAGCAGGACGGCGATCGTGTATTCGGTGAGCGCAACCAGATCTTGGATTACGAGGTGGACGGCCTCATTCCGGGCGATTCCCTCGTAGACCTGTGGGATGCAAGCGCTCGTGACGAAAATATGTGGTTTGCCAAGCTGAATGAGGACTTTGCCCTCAGCGCCGAAGCTGCCGCAAACCGCGAGCTTGACGGCACGACGCAGATTGACCACGAAGTCGGTACGATTGATCACGCGAAGATTGAAGAGGATATTGAGGAAGCATGGTATGAGATTACCGGCAACACCTCTTCCCGTAACTACAACGTAACGTATGAGAACGGTACGCAGAATGTCACGCAGCGTGAGGTTTCGATTGCGAACACCGTGGTTGCGGTACCTGCCGGAACGACAGCGGAAGATCTGATTACGGTTATCGGACCGCAGCTTTCCATCACCGGCCTTGCCGCGAACCTGAACCACAACTACACGGATCTCTTGCTTGACGTTGAAGCGGCAGTTGATACCGCGGCCGGCGCCGATCAGCAGACCGTGAAGCTCACATGCGGCAATACGAACTATGTGCTGGACGACGCGAAATCCACCATTACGGTTGTCATCGGTGAGGTAACCGGTAACGGCTACTTCATTGAGAAGACAGAGGAGTATACCATCCTGCGCCTGCAGCGTACGCTCGATCTTGCAGACGGTACGACTCATGTTGAGGCGGCTACCGGAATTGTGGATCTTGAGTTGACGATTAAGGACAGCCAAACGGAAGATGAACTGGTAGTCGGTGTGATGACTGAGATTACGAAGGACAGCCCCGACTGGAACGATGCATGGGATACGAACTATGCGTACTATATCCTGCGGCATGAGTCCGTGGATGGTCACAAGACGCGCTACAGACTCGAAGCTACCGGTTATAACTTTAATTACACGAACAACTGAGTCCATTCCGATTGAGAAAGGAGAACTGACATGATGCAACGTAAAAACCATTTTTGGACGCTGTTACTGTCCCTGATTCTGGTGTTTTCCTTTGCCTGCGGTCTGACGGCCGGAGCAATCGATGTGGACATCGGTGGCTCTGAAGGAGACTTCACGGGTGACGACGATAATCCAACCACGAATAAGCCCTCTGTAACCCTCGTGCAAGTCAAATTTGAGTCGGACGACACGTATGGTACGCTGGACGGAAAGACGCAGCTTTCGCTGACTTCCGGTTCCAAGATTCCGAGCGCCAGCATTCCGAACGTGATTGAAGTAACGACGGGCAGCTTCCTCGGTTGGGTAATTAAAGGCGAGGAGAGCAAGGGCATTGTCGATTTGGAGACTTACCGTGTCACCAAAGACATCGTCTTGGTTGCCGTATATGATCAGAATGTAACCCCGGACGATTCCGTTGAGGATGAGGAGGACGCCGCGGAAGCGGCGTCCGAGGGGCTCTTGAACAAGGACGATCACATTGCCTATATGCAGGGCGACGACAACAACAATTTCCGTCCCTCCGATTCCCTGACCCGCGCCGAGGCCTGCACAGTGTTCTATAACCTGTTGCTGGACAAGGATGTTAAGATCACGAAGTCCTTTGCGGATGTGGATCCTGACGCGTGGTATGGCACGCCGGTTCTGACGCTGGCGAGCCTGGGTATTCTGAACGGCTATGAGGACGGCACGTTCCTTCCGAATGCGCCGATTTCCCGTGCTGAATTCGTCGCGATTGCTTCTCGTTTCGAAGAAGTAGAGCCCGGCGTTTTGAATTTCTCAGATGTCCCGGAGGACAACTGGGCCTATGATTCCATCGCCTCCGCAGTGGCAAAGGGATGGGTTTCCGGCCTGCCGGATGGCACCTTTGGTCTGAACATGCAGATTGATCGTGCGTCCGTCACGCGTATTGTTAACGCCATGTTGGATCGTACGCCGGATGAGGACTACATCGATACGCACGATGTCCGCACCTTTGACGATCTGGATAAGACGAATTGGGCGTACTACGAGATCATGGAAGCGACGAACGCGCATGATTATGTTGCGGACGGCGACGGAGAAACCTGGGTAGCGCTTGCTGATTAAAAGCAGTGATCCCGAAACTGTATCAGCACAAAACCCGGTGTGGCCGAAAGGCTGCACCGGGTTTTTCATTTCCTATGTTCAAGGTTTGGGACGAATGCAGGAAGCCACAAGGTGGCTTTCTTTTGCGTGAGGATTGCGTAAAGCAGGCGTTCATTCGAAAATAAGGCATAAAAAAAGCCGGAGGATCACGCCTCCGGCGTATTTTGTTGGTTAAACGGCAAAAATGGATGCAAAATAGCCCTTGATGAACTTGCTTTTCCTGCAACTCATCAAGGGCTATTCCGCCGCAAAGGTCGGTTCCATTCGTGCTTAACCTCGCTTTCTACGGATTGAAAATGCCTTTTCCTTTTGCAATTTGAACTTTACCTCAAAAGTTTCAGATTTTTTGATTCAATTTCCCTTAAAGCCATTCATGAAAGTCGAACTGTTAAAGCTTTCTCTTCATTCGGCATTTCACGGGAAAAATCATCTTGTTCTGTTTTTCTTCTGACCTTTTGCTGCTTTGCTCAAATCTGCTTCTTTCTTGACAACGCTTTTCTCCTTGTATTACATCGAAGAAGTTCGTTGCCTGGAAATTTCATCTCCTCTTGTTCACACATTCGGTTTTGAAATTCCTCTGGAAAAGTTCATTTCCTTTTGTGTCTTTATTATACGTCCGATACGCAGAAATTACAAGATGGAATAATGGATAAAAAAGTTCCAAGTTTCCTGTGCAAACGGGAGAATTTCATCTCAAAAAAGAGCAAAATATTGCTTTTCAATTTTAGTTGTGCTATACTGAATCTGTTGGGGCGTTTTACGTCCCTTTTGCTTTTGTTTGGCGGAATGATAAGTCTTGCACGCTACCGTGCGTACTCTTAACAGAATCAAGAAGACAAACTCTTCCATGGCAGCTGTTTTCGCGTCGACAGACACCTGTATGGCAGAATTGCAATTTGAATGGGAGAATTGTGCCGATGAGCAGGGGCAATTTGTTTTGAAATGATTTACTAGATGTCTGACGGATGCATGAATACAGTGTTTTTTCAAACGAAAACCCCCGAACGCGGTTTGCGCACCGGGGTTTTTGTTATGGTACGGGTAGTGGGGGTCGAACCCACACGCCTTGCGGCACAGGAACCTAAATCCTGCACGTCTGCCAATTCCGCCATACCCGCAAATGAGATCCGATGAAGTCCGGATCCGCACGCCTGCCCCAGAGAAAGTCAACTTACTTCGCCGTCTACAATCAAACGGCTTTCCCCTGCGCGAAGAGCTGCGACAAACTCCTCACCCGTACGCACACGGTGCGGAAACGCCAGACCTGCACGGCCGATTCCTGCGTAATCATCCCAGTGCGCGTCTGCGCCGGAGGTGCGAAGCAGACCCAGACGGTCGGCCAGCGCTGCGGATTTTGCGTTTGCCTCAGGCGGATCGGAGTAGTTAAAAACCTCCACGGCGTCGCAGACGGAGAGATCCGGCTCATAAAAAGCCGCCATGTAGGAACGAAAGCGGTAGGGGTGCGCATGGGAGATCAGGCCGCCCGCCGCGTGAACGCGCCGTCCGAATTCCACCAGGGGGAGCCGGTCTATTTCGGGATTTGCTTTCCAAAACGCTATGCCGACCCCATAGATGAGGACTTCTTTCCAATGGCCGTAGTTGTGCTCCATGCCGAAGAGAAGGTCAAATCCCAGTTCGTCCGCGACCGGCTTTGCAGAGAGAAACGCCTCATAGTAGCGCTGCATCCGCGCTTCCCAGGAAAGCTTCCGCGGGATTGCGGAGTTCCCGGAGACGAAGTGATCGGTAAGTACGCCGCCGGCATACCCCGCTGCGTGATAAGCGCGCACCATGTCGGCTGCGCTGGATTTGCCGCAGGCGCTGCCTTCGCAGGAATGCATATGCGTTTCATACCGGTACCACATGAAAACCCGACCTTCCCGGCCTTAGAATGGTCTTATTTTAGCACCGAATTGCCGGGTTTGTCAAGGGCGGCGATTGACAAGGACGTCTGCGGCGTATTATAATAAAAGAATCTTGAAACCGCATGTTGAGATTTTTACAATAACGGGGGAATTCCATATGAGCAAAACCAGGATACCGGAGGGATACCAGCCGCAGCTGGACCTTTACCGCACACAGGACGCGATTGCCCTGATTAAGCGCACGTTTGAGGATTCGCTTTCCATGGCCCTGAATTTAAAGCGCGTGTCCGCGCCGCTTTTTGTCGAGGCGGCAACGGGGCTGAATGATGATTTAAACGGCGTAGAACGGCCTGTCAGCTTTGATATCAAGGAAACCGGTACGGATGCCCAGGTGGTGCATTCCCTGGCAAAATGGAAGCGTATGGCCCTGCATCGCTATGGATTCCGCCCGGGTGAGGGTCTTTATACGGATATGAACGCGATCCGGCGCGACGAAGAGATGGATAACCTGCACTCCATCTATGTCGACCAGTGGGACTGGGAAAAGGTGATTACGCCCGAACAGCGCACGATTGCCTATTTGACGGATGCTGTGCGTCGGATTATCGACGCGATCAGCATTACGCGCGATGTATTAACCTGCCGGTATGAGGGCGTTTCTTCGGATATCGACCGCAACATTGCCGTCATTTCCACGCAGGAGCTCGAAGACCTGTATCCGTCGCTGTCCCCGCGCGAGCGCGAGGACCGGTTTGTGCGTGAACACCGCACGACGTTTTTGACGCAGGTGGGCAAAAAGCTCCGTTCCGGGACACGGCACGACGGCCGCGCACCGGACTATGACGATTGGGAGTTAAACGGAGATATCCTCTTGTGGTCCGACGTGCTGGACCGCGCCATTGAAATTTCCAGCATGGGCATACGCGTCAGCCCGGAATCGCTGGACCGTCAGCTTACCGAGGCCGGCTGCGACGACCGCCGTACGCTGGATTTCCACCGTGCGCTTTTAGCCGGGGAACTGCCGCTGACCATCGGCGGCGGAATCGGACAGTCGCGGCTTTGCATGGCGCTTTTGGGCAAGGCGCATATCGGCGAGGTACAGGCGTCTGTATGGGATGAGGAAACCCGCGCCGCGTGCGTTCGCGCAGGAATTGAATTGCTGTGATTTCCCGTATTTCCGGCATGGGGGCTTCCCATGCCGGATTTTTTGTCCCCTTGTCAGACGGCATGCGGCGCGGTATAATGAACCCGTACGGACAGGCAGGTGCCCGCCGGGAAAGGCGGCGGGTTCCGGTGGTTTTTTGATGGGACGGAGGTTCGCCCGTGGTGAGCGAAGAAAGGGAAAAAACGGCGACAATGCGCGAAAAGCTGATCCTTGCGGGGATCCGGGTGATTGAGGAAAACGGCGTGAGCGGATTTTCCATCCGGCGGACTGCTGCGGCCTGCGGCGTTTCCTGCGCCGCGCCTTATAAGCATTTCCGGGACAAAGAGGATTTGATGACGGCGATTATCCGCTATATCAGGGATCGCTGGCACGAGCGGCAGCTGGAACTTTTAAAGGAGTTTGCGGGAGAATGCGTGCGGCGGCAGCTCATTGAGATCAGTCTGGCCTATATCCGCTTTTTGATGGATAATCCCCACTTTCGCTCGATCATTATGATAAAAGACCCCGCCATGCTGCCGGAGCAGGTGCGGTTGAAGTCGGAACTGAGCGGCGTGGTACGCGGGTTGATTGACCAGTACTGCCGGGAAACCGGCATGTCGGAGGAACGCCGTCAGGTGAAGACCTTTATTATTCGTTCCCTGATCTATGGGGCGGCGCTGATGTTTGACAACGGCGAAATCGCGTATAACGATTACAATTTTGGATTGATTGCGGCGGCAATCGACCGGGAATTTGATCTGGAATAAACCGGCTCGCGTGGGAGACTGCGTTTCTTCCGGGCGCGCCGGTTTTTAAAAAGGCGCCGCCCCGGACGGCAGGTTCGGTAAGACGGCGGAATTTGGGAGGGTGTACCATGAAATTTTCGGAAATGGCATATGAGCGTCCTGATTTGGAGGCGCTGAAACAACAGATGGCGGAGTTGACCAAACGCCTGCAAAATGCCGCGGACTATCCGGCAGCCCGGGAGGTGTTTTTGGAGAAAGAACGGTTTATGCGGCATGTCTCGACACTTTCCACGCTCGCCAGTATCCGCCACAGTATCGACACACGCGATGCGTTTTACGACGGCGAGGCTGCGTTCTGGAATGCCGCGTCTCCACAGCTGGAGGAATATGCCCAGGCGTGGACGCGCGCGATGCTGGATTCGCCGTACCGCCCGGACTTTACGGCGGAGTACGGGGCGCTGATGTTTCAAAACGCGGAGCTGGAGCAGAAGACGTTTTCCCCGGAGATCATCCCGGAACTGCAGCGGGAAAACGATTTGACGCAGGAGTATGAAAAACTGCTTGCCTCCGCGCAGATTCCTTTTGAGGGCAAGACGTATACGCTTTCGCAGATCACGCCGTTTAAAAATGATCCGGACGATGCGCGCCGTCTGGCCGCCTGGCGTGCGGAGGGACAGTGGTATCGGGACCATCAGGACAAGCTGGACGGGATTTATGACGAACTGGTCCATCTGCGCGACGCGATGGGCCGGAAATTGGGGTATGACGGATATACGGAGCTGGGGTACTACCGCATGGGCCGCAACTGTTATACCAAGGCGGATGTGGAAAAATTCCGCGCGGCGGTTGTGCGGTATCTGGTACCGGTGGCGGACCGGATTTACCGGAAGCAGGCTGCCCGTCTGGGGAAGACCTATCCGATGAGCTTTGCCGACAATGCGCTTCAATTCCGCTCCGGCAACCCCAAACCCTGCGGCACGCCGGAGGAAATCCTTGCGCAGGGCAGGCGCTTTTATGACGCGCTTTCGCCGGAAACGGGAGAATTTTTCCGTATGATGACGGACTGCGAACTGCTGGACGTCCTTTCGACGGAAGGCAAGGCGGGCGGCGGGTACTGCACCAGCCTGGGCGATTACGGCGTGCCTTTCATCTTCGCCAATTTCAACGGGACGCAGCATGACGTAGAGGTGGTGACGCACGAGGCGGGCCATGCGTTTGCTGCCTACTGCAACCGTACCCGTGTTCCTGCATCGTATATCTGGCCCAGCCTGGAAGCGTGCGAGGTACATTCCATGTCGATGGAGTTCTTTGCGTGGCCCTGGGCGGAGGGCTTCTTCGGCCAGGATACGCGTAAGTTCTATTATAGCCATCTCTCAGGCGCGCTGACCTTTATCCCCTATGGCACCTTAGTCGACCATTTCCAGCATGTCGTGTATGAAAAGCCGGATATGACCCCGATAGAACGCCATGCGGTGTGGCGCGAACTCCTCGGCGTGTACATGCCGTGGATGAAGCTCGACGGGGAGATCCCGTTTTACAGCGACGGGGAGGGTTGGCAGCGGCAGCACCATATTTACTCCAGCCCGTTTTATTATATCGACTACTGTCTGGCGCAGACGGTGGCGCTGCAGTTCTGGGCAAAGCTGCAGGCAGACCGCAAGGATGCCTGGGCGCACTACATGGCCTATACGAAGCAGGGAGGCAGCCGCGTTTTTACGGAACTGCTCCAAAACGCCGGGCTTGACAGCCCCTTTGCGGAGTCCTGCCTGCGTACGGCCTGCGCGGCGGCGGATCGTTGGCTGGAGGACTTCGATTTATCTGGAATCGTATGATTTTATTTCGATAAACTGTTATCTCTCTGAAGTGTGAAAAAAATTCGTTTTTTTCGTGAGGAAAAAATCCGTCCGGTTTGACTAATTTGGGAAAGGAGGCTGCTTTTCTTCGATAAAATTGGGCAATATGACGGCAGAAATGTTCGAATTTAAAGGGATATTGACGATTTTTAAAATTGACATGCGTGCAAAAAAACGTTAAAATATACCCAACTTTTAAAAAAGCGGTTATGGCCGCCTGCAAAAGAAAATCGCCGTGATCAGGGGGTACCCCCTGATCGTGCTTGTGACACAAGCACGATTAAGGTTTATCCTGTCGGGGTTTGCCTGAACGACGTGAAGAAAGTGCTATGTACGAACCGCTTTGCCGGGATCGTTTGCATAGAAATTTGAAGGAGGTTTTCTTGTATGAAGAAGACAATTGCGCTGCTTTTGGCAATCGTCTTGATCGTTTCCATGTTTGCCGCCTGTTCCAATACGGACGAAAACACGGAAGACAACGCAAACAATACCGTTGTCGACAATAACGAGACAGATGATACCACGGGCAATACGGACGACAGTGACGCCGCCAATACAGAGGTCACTTATACGTATGAGGACTCCGTCGTCACGATGGCGACCAACTGGAACCCGCATACCTATCAGACACAAGACGACGGGTATCCCAGTGATACCGGCCGTATTGCCATTGGCCTTTACGACCTCGTCTTTAACGATGAGCTGCATCCCGTTGAGGGGAAAGACCCCTTCACCGGATACAAGGTCATCCCGGAGATGGCTGCGTCTGACCCTGTCGATGTGACGGAGCAGGTGAAGGCTGAGCATCCGGAGTTCGGGATTCCGGAGTCTGCCACATCCGGTTATGCCTATACCATCGACCTGAACCCCAACGCCACCTGGGAAGACGGCACGCCGATCAATGCGGATACCTATGTGTATTCCATGAAGCAGCTTTTGAACCCGGATCTTTTGAACTACCGCGCATCTGACTACTATGCCGGCCAGTTCTGCATCGCGGGCGCTGAGGCATATGCAAACGCCGGCAATACCGCTTGGGCCGACTCTCTTGGCGCCTATGCGGTTGCGGACCTTGTAAAGGGCGAAGACGGTTACTACTATACCGCCGACGGCAAGTCTGTCGGTATCGGCCTTGATATCGCGCTGGATTGGCTCGGCGGCGATACGATGGTCAATTATGTGGAAGGTTACGGCGCGGATTACTTCGACGTAACCAACTGGGAGACCCTGGTTGGCATGATGAACGAGAAGGGCGTTGTGCTGTTAAACGACGAGACTCTTGCCCTGTTCACGCCGGTTACGACGGGGAACGAAGCCTGGGGCGAGACGGAAGCCGACCTGCCGAACTACTTTGTTATCGGCACGGATTATCCGGAAGTGGAATATGACGGCACCGTCGGTCTTTATAAGTCCGGCGACTATCAGATCACGCTTGTTCTTGGCAAAGCTCTCGCAGGCTTTAACCTTTACTACAACCTGGTCATGAACAAATGGATCGTTTACGAGCCGTACTACGAGGCTTGCCTGACAGAGACGAACGGCGTGTGGTCCAGCACGTACTGCACCAGCGTGGAGACGACCATGTCCTATGGCCCGTACAAGATGACGGAGTACCAGACCGACAAGTTCATGAAGTTCGAGAAGAACGAGAACTGGTATGGTTGGACGGACGGCCAGCATCAGTATGTAGACCCGACGGATGGCCAGACCTATGACATGTATCAGACCGATGTCATCGAGTGCGAAGTGGTTGCGGAAGCCGCTACCCAAAAGCTCATGTTCTTAAAGGGCGAACTGATGACCTACGGCCTGCAGGCTGACGACTTTGCCACGTATCGCAACAGCGACTATGTGTACTTCACGCCGAATGAGACGATCTTCTTCCTGATCCTCAACGGCTATAAGGACGCAATCGACGGCCGTGAGGCTGCCGCTGACTTTGATACCTCGGCATATGACCTTCAGACCATGACGCTTCTGTCCTTCCGTAAGGCAGTTGCCGTCACATATGATAAGGAACTCTTTGCGAGCACGGTTTCTCCGGCCCGTTCCGGCGGTTACGGCATCATCGGTAACGCCTATGTGTACGATGTAGATACCGGCGCCCTGTACCGTGATACCGATCAGGCCAAGCAGGCTCTGTGCGACTTCTATTCTGTGGATGTTTCCGCTTATGCGAGCCTGGACGAGGCAGTGGATTCCATCACCGGTTATGATCCGGAAACCGCGAAGGAACTCTACACGGAGGCCTTTAATGAGGCCATTGAGGCCGGTTACATCACCGACGCCGATGGCGACGGCATTTCCGACCAGACTGTGCAGATTGAGTACTGCATTTCTTCGGACAGCGACTTTATGACCCAGACGATCGATTACCTCAACGAGAAGATGGCGGAAGTCACCGAGGGTACGCCGTTTGAGGGCAAGGTGGTCTTTACCAAGTCTGCGCCTTACGGCAACGACTGGTCCGACAAGATCAAAGCCGGTTTGTCCGATACGGTTCTCGCCGGCTGGTCCGGTTCCGTTCTGGATCCGTTTGGTCTGACCGACCTGTATGTCAATCCGAGTTATCAGTATGACGCCGCGTGGTTCAACGCTTCCACGGTGAATATGACGCTGGCAATCGACGGAACGGATGTGACCATGAACCTGAAGCAGTGGTCCGACGCGCTGAACGGCACGACGGTGTCTGTTGACGGCGTGGAGTATAACTTCGGTGACGGCATGGCAGACGTCGATACCCGCCTGAATATTCTGGCTGCGATTGAGACGCAGGTTCTGGGGACGTATAACTATATCCCGATGCTGCAGGATGCCGGCGCTGAGCTGCTGACCCAGAAGGCTTACTATGTGATCGAAGAGTACAATCCGATCATGGGCCGCGGCGGTATCCAGTATTTGAGATACAACTATGACGACGCGGCATGGGCGGACTATGTTGCTGAAAACGGCGGAGAGCTCCAGTATTAAGTTTTAATGGGCCCTTTTGGGCGGATTTTTAGAAGCTTTTTCTGGCTCTGATAACCAAACACTGTTGCTGGGGTGTATTTACCCCGGCAACAGTGTCGTATTTTATATTCTCACAGCGTCAAATCCAGTCATGAGCCTTATCGCGTGTGGGAGAGAATTTGTTCAATGGGAGGATACCTATGGCCAAATATGTTGTACAAAGAGTCCTGCTCATGCTGATAACGCTCCTCATTATTACCTGTATATGCTTTGTGCTGATCCGGATGCTGCCGCCTGCGGAGCTGCCGTTAAACGACATCCATACGCAGGTGATTGAGGCGCGCCGTGAAGCGCAGGGCTATAATGAACCGTACATGGTGCAATTCGGGATCTTTTTGAAGAATATTTTCACGAAATGGGACTGGGGTATCAGCGATAAGCTGTATTTTGGCCAGGATGTTGCCAGCATTTTTGCGGAGAAGCTGCCGGCTACCATTTTTGTTAACCTGTATTCGATCCTGCTCAGTATCCCGTTGGGCATTGCGCTCGGTATTTTTGCCGCTTTGAAAAAGAATACCTGGGTGGATTACTCGATCTCCACATTGACTATGGTGGTCATTTCTGTTCCAAGCTTTGTGTTTGCATTTTTGATTCAGTATTTCCTGTCTTATAAGTTGGGCTGGTTCCCCTTCCTGATGAAAGCGGGAAAGGATTATTTATCCTGGAGCATGTTCGTCAGTATGCTCCCGACGGTGATGTCGCTTTCGTTCGGCGTTATTGCGAGTTTTACGCGCACGACCCGCGCCGAACTGACGGAAGTGCTGACAAGCGAGTTCATGTTGCTTGCCCGCACAAAAGGTTTGACAAAGGCGCAGGCGACGGTACGCCACGCCCTGAAAAACTGCATGGTTGTCGTATTGCCGGCGATTTTTGGCGAGTTTATCGGCATTATGTCCGGTTCGCTGGTCATTGAAAAAATCTTTGCCGTTCCCGGCGTCGGCGGACTTTATTTGAACGCGATCAACGCGCGCGATTATCCCATTTTTATTATGGTATCGTGTTTTTACACGGCGGTGAGTTTGTTGGCAAGTATCGTGATCGATATCAGCTATGGCTTTATTGATCCGCGTATTAGAATGGGGTCGAAAAAATGAGCATGCAGAATGATGTGAAATTTGAAAAAATTCCGGCGGAAAAATTTGCGTTTGTCCAGCTGGATACGAATATACACGACAAAAAACTCGAGACGAAGTCCCGCGGCTATCTTGCGGATGCGTTTTTGCGCTTTAAAAAGAATAAGTCTTCTTTAATCGCGGCGGTTATTATCATTTTTCTCCTGCTTTTTGCCCTGATTTCCCCGATGGTTTCGCCGTATACCATCAATGACAAGGACCCGGTTTACACCAGTTATCCGCCCTATGTGCCTGCGATTGCAGAGCTGGGCTGGGGTATTTTTGACGGCGCGACGACCCATGCCAGCCAGAATGATCTGGCGATGAGCGCCTGGAAGGGCATTGCCGTGGAGACCGGCATGAACCCGGTACTGGGGATTGTAAACGTCAATACGACGTATGTCATGTACCGCGGCCAGCAGAAGGCGAATAACACCTATACGATTGAAACCAACCGCTATTTCGAAACCGGAATCGTCTATCGTGTCTTCAAGTATTCCGAATTTGAGGCGATTCAGCAGTGGCAGAACGAGACGGGAATTCAGGTGATTTACCCGTACGTGGAGTCAAAGGATATCTGCGATATTACGGATAACCCGAATATCTGGTATCAGGTTTCGGATTCCAAGGGTACGCCTGTGCTGGATGAAAACGGTGACTTTATTCCCGCGTATTCTCAGAATACCGCGCTCGAGGGCGCGCCATATGACAGCATCCGGATCGAGGGCGACGACGGCAGCTATATCTATAGCGCGAAAAAATCCGGCGCGGTCCAGTGCCGTGTCAGCTATTATAACTATTATATTTATCAAAACGGCATGGAGCCGACTTACCTGTTTGGGACAAACTCCCTTGGGCAAGACCTCTTCTCTGCCATTGGTATCGGCGCGCGGTTCTCTATTATTTTTGCGATCCTCGTGTCCGCTATCAACCTGACTATCGGTGCGATTTACGGTGCGATTCAGGGCTATTACGGCGGCCGCGTCGACCTGGCGATGGACCGTGTGTCGGATATTCTCTCCGGTATGCCGTTTATTGTGTGCACCACCCTGTTCCAGCTTCATTTGGGGCAGAAAGTGGGCGTGGTACCGGCCTTCCTATTTGCCTTTGTCCTGACGGGGTGGATCGGTATGGCCGCGCTGACCAGAAAACAGTTCTATCGCTTTAAGGGGCAGGAGTTTGTGCTGGCGGCGCGTACGCTGGGCGCCTCCGACCGCCGGCTGATGTTTAAGCATATTTTCCCGAACGCGCTGGGTACGATTATCACCAGCTGCGCGTTGATTATTCCGAGCGTCATCAGCTCCGAAACGCAATTGACCTATTTGGGGATCATCAACTTGCAGGAGTTTGCCGGTACCAGTATCGGTACGCTGATGAGCCAGGGACAGGTTTCCATGACGACGGCGCCGCACGGCATGTTCTTCCCCTCGATTTTCGTGTCGCTGCTCCTGATTTCGTTTAACCTGTTCGGTAACGGCCTGCGCGACGCCTTCAACCCGTCGACGAGAGGAGTGGATGACTGAGTATGGAGATGAAGTTACAAGTCAGGGATCTCAGAATCTCGTTCCGCACGACAAACGGAAAGGTACAGGCGGTCCGGGGAATTAATTTTGATCTTGCGAAGGGCGAGACGCTGGCCATCGTCGGCGAATCCGGCTCCGGAAAATCCGTCACCTCCAAGGCAATCCTGGGCATTCAGGCGGGAAATGCCATCACGGAGGCGGGGGAGATTATTTATGACGGCCGGGATCTTTTGAAAATCTCGGAAGAAGAGTTTCATAAAATCCGCGGCGATAAAATCGCGATGATCTTCCAGGACCCGATGTCCAGCTTAAACCCGATTGTCAAAATCGGGCGTCAGCTTACCGAGGCCATGATCCTGAAGGGGAAGGCCCGGCAGAAGGAAAGCCGCACAGCCTTTAATACCTATCTGGCCAATTTAAACAAGAGCATGGTGACGGCCGTCGCGGGGTCCGACAGCGCAAAAGCGGCGGATCTGACGGCAAAATGCAAAAAATTCGATAAATTTGAGTTCCAGCATATTAAACTGGAAGCTGCCTTCAATGCCGCGCGCGAAGCGGCGGTGGAAGCTGCCGAGGATATTGAAGTATTGGCGTTTGAGCTGGAGAAAAATGCGGCGAAAGACGCGCTGTACCGTGTGAAGCAGGTTATGCGCCTGGCGCAGGCGTCTTTGCATGAGTACGTTGTTCGGGAAGACGCCGATCGCCTGCGTACACTGGCCGCTTCTTTGAGCGGGCAGCTGCGGGAGGGCAAAAAATCCGGGAATCATGCTGCGCTGGTTGCCAGCCTGCGGGAGTTGCAGGGTATTTTGAAAAAAGCCGCGGCGCTGCCGGAACCGAATTTCTTCCGTATGGGATATTATCTGACCTTTGCGGGAAAGCCGCTGCCGAAAATGCCGGTAGAAGAACTCAACGCCTTCCTGGGCGAGTATCTGGACCGTGAGTTCATGCTCGACTTTATGGAGAATGCAAAGCAGGGTTTAAAGTATTCCGCAGAGGAAGCCTATCGCGGGATGGAGGAGGCTGTGCGCGCGCTGCGCGAAGCACTGCCGGTTTTTGAGAAGAGCCCGCTGGAACGCGCGGCCTGCACTCATGCGCAGAAGCTCCTATCGGAAAAGGTGAAGGCTGCCATTGACCCCCTCGCGATTGTGAAAGACAGCCTGAGTTATACATTCGATTCCAGCATGAAGAGCGAAATTGACCGGTATTTTTCCTCGATTGGGAAAAATGCGAAGGCGGAAAAAGCGTATCGCCGCAACCAGGCAAAGTATGACCGTTTGGTCAAGCGTGGGAAAACGCCGGATTGGACCGTTGCGGCGGCTTCTGTCACGGACCTTGAACTGGTGCGCCAGAACCTCTGCCATTTGATCACGCGCCTGGCTGAACACTATGAGCAGCTGCTTGCAGAGCGCGGGAGCCGTGACTTTGAGAAAGAAGCGCTTGCCGTTATTGACTATCTGAAGGAAAATGCGTCCGGTGTGGTTGCCAAAGTGACGAAACGTCTTGCAAAGGCGCGCGCCATCAAGCTGATGGAGGAAGTCGGCATCGCCGAACCCCGGAAGCGCTATAATCAGTATCCCTTTGAATTTTCCGGCGGCATGCGGCAGCGTATCGTGATTGCCATTGCGTTGGCGGCAAACCCGGATATTCTGATCTGCGATGAGCCGACAACGGCTTTGGACGTGACAATCCAGTCGCAGATTCTGGAACTGATTAACAAGCTGAAGGCGGAGCGTCAGCTTTCCGTCATTTTTATCACGCACGATTTGGGCGTTGTGGCCAATATGGCCGACCGTGTCGCCGTCATGTACGCAGGAAAGATTGTAGAGTATGGTACGGCGGAGGATGTTTTCTATCATGCGGCGCATCCGTATACCTGGGCGCTGTTGTCGTCCATGCCGGACCTTGACACCAATGAAAAGCTGGAGGCAATTCCCGGAACGCCGCCGAATATGATTTATCCGCCGGTTGGGGATGCATTTGCCGCCCGAAACAAATATGCCATGCAGATTGACTTCGAGCGTCAGCCGCCCATGTTCCAGATCAGCGATACCCATTTTGCCGCCACCTGGCTGCTGCATCCCGACGCGCCGAAGGTCGAGCCGCCGAAGATTATCCAAGATAGAATCGCCAGAATGAAGAGTAAAAGAGGGGTGGAAGATGCTGAATAATCAGGAAACGCTATTAAAGGTGGAGCATCTCTGCCAGTATTTTAAAATGGAGGGCGGCGAGTTAAAGGCCGTCGACGACGTCAGTTTTGAGATTCACGAGGGGGAAGTATTCGGCCTTGTGGGTGAATCCGGCTGCGGAAAGACTACGACTGGCCGCTCGATCATCAAGTTATATAATATTACGTCCGGAAACGTGTATTTCCGGGGCATCCGGATTGCGGCAGGAAAACGATCTTACCGGGACGCCATTGCTGCCGCCCGGACGGCCTATCAGACCCGTCTGAAGGAACTGGATGCGGGGACGCTTTCCAAAGCCGACCGTGACGCTGCGGCAGCCGCCGCAAAAACGGAGATGGAGCGGGTGATTGCGGAGAACCGGGAGCAGTTGAAAAAGGCGGACGCTGATCAGAAGGACTGTGACCGGCGGTATGCCGAATGGCAGGCGCAAAAGCTTGCGGAAGAGTACCGTCCGAAGATTGACGCGGCGGCCGGTGCGGAGAAGGAACGTCTGCAAAAGGAGTACCGGGAAAAACTGCGCCGCGCCAAGAAGACCAAGCTGGTGACGCGGATCCAGATGATTTTCCAGGACCCGATTGCCTCGTTGAATCCCCGCATGACGGTGCGTGAAATCATTTCCGAGGGTTTGATTATCCAGGGTGAACGCGACCGCAAGGTGATTGATGAACGCGTGTATGAAATGCTGGAATTGGTGGGACTGGTGCGCGAACATGCGGACCGCTATCCGCACGAATTTTCCGGCGGCCAGCGGCAGAGAATCGGTGTCGCGCGTGCAATCATTATGAATCCGGATTTGATTATTGCCGATGAACCGGTTTCCGCGCTGGACGTTTCCATCCAGGCGCAGGTGATTAACCTGCTGAACGACCTGCGGCGGCGCTTCGGCCTGACGATCCTCTTTATCGCGCATGATCTCTCGGTTGTGAAATATTTTTCCGACCGCATCGGCGTGATGTACTATGGGAAAATGGTCGAACTGGCCTCATCCGACGAGTTGTTCCGAAATCCCTTGCATCCGTATACGAAGTCCCTTCTTTCTGCAATTCCGCTGCCGGATCCGATCTACGAAAAGAGCAGGAAGAGAATTGTCTATAACCCGCTTGCCGAGCATGATTATACGGTAGACAAGCCGTCGTTCCGCGAAATTCGGCCCGGACATTTTGTGCAGTGCAACGACGCGGAATTTGAGCGGTACAGCCGCGAGATCAAAGACTGATGAAAAGAACCCAAAAATCTTTTTGGATTTCTCTTGCGGTCGGCCTTTTGCCGGTGCTGGCCGTCTGGTATTTTAACGCCTCATCCGGCAGAAGTCTGGCGCATTTGCTCTGCGATTGTTTTTTCGTCGCAGGTGTTCTAGTCGCCGGAAGCGGCGGACTGCTCTTTGTCCGGAACCAGGGGATGTTTGACCTCATGAGCTTTGGCGTGATGATGGTGCTGCATATCCACTGGCCGTGGACGGCGCCGCGTACGGCGGAACAGGGAAAGGAAACCTTTGCGGCCTACCGGGAACGCAAACGCGAAGAGCGCCGGTCGCCGGCGGGTGTTTTGTGGGCGGGCGCTGTGTATCTGGCGCTCTCCGTTTTGATGCTGGTGCTGTCGAGATTAGGATGAATCCTTTTGGATGTAAATGAAGAAAGAAACCGCAGTGGAAAAATCCACTGCGGTTTCTTTTGAAAATTGCGCATTTTTGCGTCTATTTACTCCGCGAAACGTATTATCTGCATTTTGTTTTATATGATTCCCGCATACAAAGAAATCCCCGGCAAACCTCTTTTTCGGCCTGACGGGGAGAGTTCTTTCCAAGTATGTTGTATGCTGCATGAAGTTTGCGCATTTTATGGCAAGTCTTACTTGGCGTAATCCACGGCCCGCGTTTCGCGCATGACACTGACTTTGATCTGGCCCGGATATTCCAGTTCGGACTCGATCTTTTTGGCAAGGTCGTGGGCAAGCAAGACGATGTTGTCGTCGTTTACTTCTTCAGGATTTACCATGATACGGATTTCACGGCCGGCCTGGATAGCATAGGACTTTTCAACACCGGGGAATTCGTTTGCAATAGCCTCAAGTCTTTCAAGGCGCTTGATGTAAGCTTCCAGATTTTCACGTCTGGCACCGGGACGTGCTGCGGAGATGGCGTCCGCCGCCTGTACAATACAAGCAATTGCGGTTTCCGGCTCCACATCACCGTGGTGCGCCTGGATTGCATGGATGACTTCGCGGTTTTCGCGGTACTTCCGGGCAAGATCTACGCCGATTTGGACATGGGACCCTTCCGTCTCATGATCGACTGCTTTGCCGATATCATGCAGCAGGCCAGCGCGTTTGGCAAGCGTGATATCAAGACCCAGCTCTGCGGCGAGAATACCGGCGACATGGGAGACTTCAATGGAGTGCTGCAGAACGTTCTGTCCATAACTGGTACGATAGTGCATCCTGCCAAGAAGCCGGACAAGTTCGGGATGGAGTCCCTGCACGCCGGTTTCAAATACGGCGCGCTCGCCCTCGCTTTTGATGACGTTGTCCACTTCACGGCGCGATTTTTCAATCATTTCCTCAATACGTGCCGGATGAATGCGCCCGTCTATAATCAGTTTTTCCAGCGTCAAGCGGGCAATTTCGCGGCGGACCGGATCAAAACTCGAAAGTGTAATGGCTTCCGGCGTATCGTCGATAATGAGATCCACGCCCGTCATCGTCTCAAGCGTCCGGATATTGCGGCCTTCACGGCCAATGATGCGTCCTTTCATTTCGTCGTTTGGCAACGGGACAACGCTGATTGCGGCCTCCGACACATGGTCGGCAGCGCATTTCTGAATTGCCAGCGAGATATATTCGCGCGCCTTACGTTCGGCGTTTTCCTTCAATTCCTGGTCGATTTCGCGGATCTTCACGGCAGCTTCATGCCGTGCGTCGGTTTCAATCATACGAATGAGGTACTCTTTAGCCTCTTCTACGGTGAATCCGGAAATCTTTTCGAGCATTTCCATCTCGTTTTTCTTGACTTCGCGGATTTCCTCGTTCATTTCCTCGGCTTCTTTTATTTTCCGATTAAGGGTTTCCTCTTTTTTCTCTGCGGCGTCATGCTTTCGCTCTAAACTCTCTTCCTTTTGCTGTAAACGGCGCTCTTGCTTGGAAAGTTCACTTCTGCGCTCCTTGATTTCCCGTTCGAGCTCCGTGCGGTTTTTCTGGATTTCTTCGCGTGCTTCTACAATAGCTTCGCGCTTTTTCGACTCGGCCTGCTTGACCGCGTTTGCGACAATCTGACGGGCTTCTTCCTCGGCTCCGCCGATTTTTTGCTCGGCAATCTTGCGGCGATGTTCCATACCGATATTGAACGCGACGACCGCTGCGACCGCCGCGAGTATCAACATTCCGACGATGGTGAGTATCAGGGCAAGTATACTTACGATACCGATCTCCTCCTTTATTCAATTGTTGTATACGCCGCCTAGTGAGAAGCGGCAAAATCAGGTAAATTTAAAAGGAAAGTTTGGAAAAGAGTGAATAGCAGTGTATAAAAATAAGAGGTATGGCCAATTGTACCTTCTTTTATTTTACTGCGTAAAAGTGTACTTGTCAAGGAATAAAATGCGAAAACAGGTCAAATGGAACCATGTCGGAAAGGCAGTGCAGGGCAGTGTATAATTTTCCCCGCCGCGGAAAAAATAATCCCGAAGGAGGGGGCATATGAGAGCGGAAAAAAAGCCTGCGCCGGTGCGGCGCGTGTATGCGCCGCAGGGTGAAACTCTGGAACGTTTGATGATACGGTACCTGTCCACGCAGGAAGGCGGACGGTAAATGGGCAGGCGCGGAAAGAAGCAGGGCGGTGCGGAGACAGAATTCCGCGCCGCCCTTTATATCCGGCTTTCGCGCGAGGACGGCGACCGGGAAGAGAGCGACAGCGTTGCAAACCAGCGCGCCCTTTTGACGGAGTACGCCCGCGCGGAGGAAAGTATCGCGTATTTTGAGCTTTTTATTGACGACGGATATTCCGGAACGGATTTTGACCGTCCGGGATTCCAGCGTATGTTGGAGGCGCTGCGCACGCGCAGGCTGAATTGCGTCGTTGTAAAGGATCTCTCCCGTTTCGGGCGAAATTATATCGATACCGGGCGCTTTCTGGAGCAGGAATTTCCACTTTTGGGCGTCCGGTTTATTTCGCTGGGGGATGATATCGACAGTTGGGCGCGGCCTGCGCAGTCCAACACCATTTTGGTTCCGTTCAAGAACCTCATCAACGACGAATACAGCCGCGACATTTCGCAAAAAATCCGTGCCGCGCTGGACTCCAAGCGCCGGCGCGGAGAATTTATTGGTTCGCATCCGCCGTATGGATACCAACGCGCGGAGGAAAACCACGCGCATTTGATCGTCGATCCGAATACGGCCGGGATTGTGCGGCGTATTTTTGCCGAGTTTTTATCCGGCCGGGCCAAAACGGCGATTGCCCGGGAACTCAACGCGGAAGGGATCCCTTCTCCCGCGGCGATGCGCCGTGGGGAGCGGGGATTGTGGAGTTATTCTTCCGTTGACCATATTTTGCGAAACCCGGTTTACCGTGGCGATCTGGTGCAGGGCCGGTATGGGAATATCAGCTATAAGCTCCAGAAAACGCGGCGGCGTCCGGAGGAGCGATGGTTCGTTGTACGCGGAACCCATGAAGCGCTCATCGCTCCGGAGGAATTCGACCGCGCGCAGGCGTTGATGGAGACGGATACCCGTGCGGACGCCCGGGGAAATGTGCATCCGCTGGCAGGATTGGTGCGCTGCGCCGAATGCGGACGCGCCCTTTCCCGCCGCCGCGTACGTCATGCCTACGGCGTATATGAGTACTATCTCTGTCCCACTTACAAACAATCGCATACGGCGTGTACGCCGCATTCCGTGCGTGTTGATCTGGTGGAGCGGGAGGTTTTGGCGGCTATTCGGGAGGAAATCCGCGCGGCGGTGGATTTTTCGCGCGTTGCGTCGGAACTGGGGAAGGACCGGCGTGAAAAAAATCAATTGGCTGCGCTGGAGCGGTCGCTTTCCCGGGTTATGGAGCGCAAACGCGGAATTTATAGCGATTGGAAAGACGGGGAATTGACGCGGGAAGAATATCTTTCCTTTAAAGAGGGGTATGACCGGGAAGAAACCGAACTGCGCCGGCAGATAGAAGCGGAACGCTCCCGGGCAAAAACGGCGGACAAAGCGGGGGAATGGGCGAAGCTTGCCGCGCTGGCATACCCGGAAACCCTGGAGCGTGGTCTGGCAGCCGCGCTTTTGCGCCGTGTGCTGGTTCATGCGGATGGATCGTTGACGGTGGAATTCCGGTTCCGGCGGGAAGATGCCGGGGACGGGACTTCTTTATAAAACACACCGCGCCGTCTTTTTAGACGGTGCGGTGTGTTTCTTCGTTTATTTTCTGATGCAGCCAGTCAAGCGCCTGAGAAAGGCCGCCGACTTCGTCAATCAACCCTTCGGCGACTGCTTTTTCTCCATCCAGCACGGTCCCGACATCCGTTGTCAGTTCTCCCGTATTCAACATGAAAGCACGCAGGCGTTCGTCCGAAATCTGAGAGTTGGATGTGATAAACCGGATAATCCGTTCCTGAATCCGCACGAAATTTTCAAATGTCTGCGGCGCGCCGACCACCAGCCCGGAAAAACGGACCGGGTGAATGGTCATCGTGGCGGACGGTACGATAAACGACCGCTGGGCCGCAACCGCCAGCGGTACGCCGATAGAGTGTCCGCCGCCCAGTACAAGTGACGCCGTGGGCGTTTTCATGCTGGCAATCAGCTCCGCGAGCGCCAGCCCCGCTTCCACATCCCCACCGATGGTGTTTAACAGCAGCAAAAGCCCCCGGATTTCCGGGCTTTCCTCAATGGCGGCGAGCTGCGGGATCATGTGCTCATACTTGGTTGCTTTGCTCTGGTTGGGCAAAGTGGTATGTCCCTCGATTTGCCCAATGATGGTCATGCAGTGAATCAACCCATGACCACCCGACACCGTGACCGCACCGTCCTGCCGGTCTTTTTCCCCGGTCTCCTGCGGCTGGTTTTCCTGTTCTTCGCTCATATTCCGTTCCTCCTGGAAGCCAGACTGATTCCGGCTTTAGGATGCACGGCCTGCGGAGAGATTATACCTCCAGAATGTCGGGCAATTCTTCCCGCAGTCTGCCATAGGGCAAAAACGATTCGGATACGCCTTCCCGTTCGGCGGTCTCCAGCTTCTCCCGGATCGTATAAGCGTCGTCGTAGAGCACGAAATGCGTCATGCCGTCCGGGGTTTGATACGTAAAATATTTGGCGGCCAGTTCGCGGGAATAATAGCTCATCAAACCGCCGTCTAACAAAGAGGCGAGCCGGGTTTGCGAGATGGTTTCGCCCTGCCCGTTTGAGGGCAGCGTGAAATCTACGCTCAGCGGCACAATTTCAAGCGCCGTACGGTCCTCATAGCGTTCCCGGAGTTCGCGCAGATAGAGGGAAAAGGATCCTCCGGTCACTTCGCTGGTAGAGAGCACGGTGACTCCGCCGGTATCCAGCAGGGGATTGGTATAAAGCGTGATGCCGCGCTCGGAAAGCCGGGGCGCGAGCGAAGCAATCAAAAATTCCGCCGCGGGCGTACGCTCGTCAAAATCCAGGTAAACGCCCTCATACGCGTGCGCGGTACATTCCGCCGTTACGGCGCCCACAAGCGCGGCGGGATCGGAAAGCCGCGGCGCGCCGCCCATGACCGCCATCACGCCGCCTGTCGCCTGGCCCAAGGCGTTGCTTTTGAGGAGGACGCCGGACGGAGAAATTCGATAGGCAAGATAGGCAAGACGCAGGCCGAGGCCTGTGCACTCCGCTGCTTCCGCGGCCGTTACGGCGAGTGTGATCCGGTCCGTTCTCATGGGAAACCCTCTTTTCCTTCTGATTGGATTGTGGTATAATACCGGCAGGCGGACTTTAAATGTGCCGCCTGATTTTGATGCTTATTTTTATGCGAAGACTGCTGTGGTTATGACGGGAGGTGGCGCGTTGGCACATGGCATTACGCCGGACCGGCGGGTGACGGGAATCCGCGAGGTGACCCCGTCTTATTTGCACGATTGGGGTGTGCGCGGCGTCATTGTGGATTTAGACAATACGCTGGCGCTTCCGGACGATCTGTGTCCAACGCCGGATGGCGCGGCCTGGCTGGGTTCCATGCGGGAGGCCGGGATTCCCGTTGTGGTGGTGTCCAATAATTCCCGGGAGCGGGTGGAAGCGTTCTGCCGTCCGCTCGGCGTGGATTTTGTCCATAAAAGCGGAAAACCCTTTGGCAGGGGGATGGAACGCGCAGTGGAAAAACTTGGGATGCCGCGCGAGCAGGCTGTGCTGATCGGGGATCAGCTTTTTACGGATGTACTGGCGGCGTCGTATCACCGGATACGGTGTGTACTGACGGAACCGGTCGTACTGGAAACAGGGCTATTTTTCAGGTTAAAGCGCGCGTTGGAACGTGCGGCGGACCGAAAAGGGAGGAAATAGAGATGTTTGAAGAAAATTGTAAGGGGATTATCGGCGCGCTGCCGGACGCGCCGTATGACGCGGTTTTGCTGACGTCGGCGCAGAACCGGTTTTACGCGACGGGCTTTCACTCCTCGGCGGGTGTGGCGCTGATTTCTGCGCACCGCGCGGTGTTTGCAACGGATTTTCGGTATTTTGAGGATGCGGGCTCCAAAATCAAAGGTTTTGAACTGGTGATGACGTCGGCCGATCGCACGTATACGGATATTATCAATGAATTTTGCCGTGCGGAAGGCGTCGAAACGCTGGCGTTTGAGGCGGAGTCCATGAGCTATGCGCAGTACTGTGCGTATGCCGAAAAACTGTCGGCGCGGCTGGTGCCGGAAGACGGTCTGCTGGCGCGCCTGCGTCACTGCAAGCGTCCGTTTGAACTCGAACGGATTGAGGCCGCACAGCGGATTGCGGAGGGCGCTTTCCAGAAGATCCTAGATTACATCAAACCAGGCGTCCGTGAGCGTGACATTGCTGCGGAACTGGATTACCAGATGCGCCTGGGCGGCGCGACGGCTTGCTCGTTTGACACCATTGTGGTGTCCGGCGAAAACGGCTCGCTGTGTCATGGCGTGCCGGGGGACCGCGTGGTGCGTGACGGGGATTTCGTGACGATGGACTTTGGCGCGCTGTGGGGCGGTTACTGTTCCGATATGACGCGTACGGTCGCGGTGGGCCATGTGTCGGATGAACAGCGCAAGGTATACGACACCGTTTTGCGCGCGCAGGAGGCCGGACTTGCCGCCGCGCATGCGGGCGTGATCGGTGCGCAGCTGCATCGCGCTGCGGCGGATGTCATTGAGAAGGCCGGGTATGGCGCGTATTTTGGCCACAGCCTGGGCCATAGCCTGGGCATCGACGTGCACGACGGGCTCGGCGCGCAGCCGACCAACCCGAACCCCCTGCCGGAGGGCGTGGTGGTCACGATTGAGCCGGGCATTTACATCCCGGGCAAGTTCGGCGTGCGGATTGAGGATTTTGTGGTGCTGACGAAAGATGGATGCCGGAATTTCACGCGTGCGCCAAAAGAGTTACTGATTCTCTGATTTGGCCGGATTTCTCCCGCTATTTTGAAAATATTATCGTTCTTCACAAAAATACTTGTGAAAAAATACGCCGTATGGTATCTTTAGTACAAAGAGACCATGCGGCGTTTCATATTGAAGGAGGAGAATTATGGCTTATCAAAACGACCAGTATTCCATCCTGCCCGATGGAAAACAATTTGCATTCTGGGACATTGAGACGGAATTCCAGAAGACCTATTACGTTTCCAAAGCTGCCGGTGCGTCCGATGACAATCCCGGTACGGCGGAAGCTCCGTTTGCCACGATTTCAAAGGCCGCCGAAGTGCTGGGCCCCGGCGAGCGCGTGGTAATTGGCGGCGGTGTGTACGACGAGTTTGTACGTCCGGTGCGCGGCGGCGAGTGTCCGAAGAGCATGATCAGCTATGAAGCGGCGCCAGGTGAACGCGTAATCCTGACGGGCGCGAAGGAGTACAAAAACGGGTTTACCGACCAGTGCGAGTATCGCACCATCGGCCTGGGCGTGTACTATAACTACACGACGGACTATGATGAGAACGCGAAATGCTGGCAGGGCAGCTTTGAGCGCGATGATTTTGACAAAATTAACCCGTTTGCCATGGTCAACTGTGCCAGCCAGCCCTTTGGCGGGTGTGAGTTCTGGTTTGAATACCTGCCGCGTGAAAAGGACTGGCAGCCCTTCTTAAAGCGCCGCGGCCTCATTATGGTGGATGGCGAACCGCTGCAGCAGGTGAACTTCAGCCATCAGCTCTCCCAGGTCCCGGGTTCTTACTGGGTGGAGGACTCCGGCTATAAGTTTATCATTCGCTTAAAGGACGACGGCGATCCCCGCGATCATAAGATCACCTATACCTGCCGCGATCAGCTCTTCTCCCCGAAGGAGTCCGGGCTGGGCTATATCCGCGTAAAAGGGCTGGAGTTTGAATTTGTCGGAAACGGCTGCCCGGGTTCTCAAAAGGGCGCGCTTTCCACGCACTGTGGCCATCACTGGATCATTGAAGACAATACGGTTCGCTGGGCAAACGGCCTTGGCATCGACATCGGCAACGAGTCGCCCATGCGCGTGAGCGATATCCAGCGTGAGACGCATATGATCGTGCGCCGTAACCATGTTAGCTACTGCGGCGTGTGTGGCATCGCCGGTCTTGGAAAGAATTACGGCATCCTGCTCGAGGGCAACGTCCTTGACCACAACTGTTGGCACGACATTGAGTATAACTATGAATCCGGCGCCATCAAGGTGCACGGCGTCCACGACGGCCTCATCCGTTATAATGTGATCACGAATAACGGTTACGGCCCGGGCATCTGGACGGACTACGCCAATGCCAACGAGCGCATTTGCTATAATACCATTGTCAACTGCAAGAGCATGGTCATGGGCGCCATCTTTATTGAAGCGACGGATATTCCCTGCCGTACGGACCATAACATTATCATTAATGGCGGCGCGGATCCGACTGGTTCCATCCCGCAGCGTACTTCCGGCGGCGGACACGGTTTCTACCAGCACGACTCGGACAACCTCATCACAGAGGAGAACATTATGCTGGGTCTCGACGGCGCGGGCGTCTTCCTGAACTGGGGCGATCCGATCCGTATCTGCAACGGCCATGGCCCGTTGGGGTATGGGCACAAGGTGTGGCGCAACGTCATTGCGGACTGCGGCCGCGGGTATGTGATGCCGACCGAGCATAACGAGGCCGACGGCAACGTCCTGGGCGCCGGCAGTTTCAGCGAGAAATACTGCATCAGCATCGAGCGCAACAACCAGATTTACGAGCGTCTTGACATGCGCTCTGCGCGCAGCTTCCACGGCTGGGAGCAGAACGGCCGCATGTGCGACATCGACTACGACGTTTGCCTCGACTGCATGAAGCTGACCATGCGTTATACGGTGGGAGACGACACGCTGGAGCAGGTGTACGACCTGACGCAGCAGGCGCGGCTTGACCTGAGCCCCGTCTTCGACTTCCTTGCTGCGCGCGACTGCTCGGCGTATGAGGCTCCGGTGCGCGTAAGCAAAAAGTATTTCAAAAAATAAACGGATATCCAGGCAGCCCCCGTTCCAGGATGATTGGAACGGGGGCGTTTTGTGTCAAACGGCTTTTCAAATCGGGAAAACCGGCGTATACTGGAGGCAGAAAAAATACCCCGCTATGCGGCGGACGGGTACGGCAGAAAGGCGGTAGGCGTGTATGACGCAGATGGAAACATTACGAAATATCATTCAGGAAAGCAGGATTTTGTGCGTGTTTACCGGCGCGGGGATCAGTTGTCCTTCCGGGATTCCGGATTTTCGCTCCGCAAACGGAATTTATGCGACCAAAGCGGGCGATTACGCGCCGGAGGAAATCATTTCTCACTCTTTTTTCCTGGCCCACCCGGACCTGTTTTATGCATTTTACCGGGAGAAAATGCTCTATCCGGACGCGCAGCCAAACGCCGCGCACCGCTATTTCGCGGCGCTTCAGACCGAAAACCGGCGCGTGGCGGTGGTGACGCAGAATATTGACGGCCTGCATCAGGCAGCCGGCAGCCGGGAAGTGTATGAATTGCATGGAAGCGCGCTGCGCAATTTTTGTATGCGCTGCGGCCGCCGCTTTGGGATGGAGGCCGTTTTAAAGCCCGGCATTCCCCGCTGTCCGGATTGCGGCGGCCTGATCCGTCCGGATGTGGTACTTTATGAGGAACCGCTTGATGAGACGGTGGTCTCGCGTGCGATTGCCGCCATTCGTGCTGCGGACACGATGCTGGTGGTGGGAACGTCGCTGGTCGTGTATCCGGCGGCCATGTATGTGCGGTATTTCCGCGGCCGTCACCTGGTGCTCATCAACCGGTCGGAAACGTCGTATGACGGGGAAGCGGAGCTGACGTTTCATGAGGATATCATAGACGTCATATCCGCTCTCAAAGAGCAGGAAGCGCCGGACTCCCGGATGTAACGGCGCCGCGGGACAGACGAAAAAACGGACGGCAGGATTTATGTCCTGCCGTCCGTTTTTTAACGGATGCCGAAATGCCGCGCCAAGCTTTGTCAGTTGCGCAGGCTGTGGATCGGCGCGGGGATGCGTCCGCCACGCGCGATAAAGCGCGCAGGAGAGGTGCGCCCCACCTCCATGACAGGCGCGGAGCCCAGAAGTCCGCCGAATTCCACTTCATCGCCCACCTTGCAGCCATAGGCCGGGATGAGCCGGCAGGCCGTCGTTTTATTGTTGGCTACGCCGATGGAAATTTCGTCCGCAATGATGGCGCAGATGGTTTCCTCGCTCGTGTCGCCGGGAATGGCAATCATATCGAGGCCGACGGAACAGACTGCCGTCATCGCCTCCAGCTTATCCAGATGCAGTACGCCCGCGCGCACCGCGTCGATCATGCCGGCGTCCTCACTGACCGGGATAAATGCGCCGGAAAGACCGCCAACCTGGCTGGACGCCATGACGCCGCCTTTTTTCACCGCGTCGTTCAGCATGGCAAGCGCCGCCGTGGTTCCCGGACCACCACAGCAGGCAAGCCCCATTTCCTCCAGGATGTGCGCAACGCTGTCGCCCACTTCCGGCGTCGGGGCAAGGGAAAGGTCTACGATGCCAAACGGCACGCCCAGACGCGCCGAAGCCTCGTTTGCCACCAGCTGTCCCACGCGTGTGATCTTAAAGGCCGTCCGTTTGATGATTTCCGAGAGTTCCGCGAGAGAACAGTCGCCCGCGCGCGCAATCGCAGAACGTACCACGCCGGGTCCGGAAACGCCCACATTAATCGCGCAGTCCGGTTCTCCCACGCCGTGGAACGCGCCCGCCATAAAGGGGTTGTCCTCCGGGACGTTTGCGAAAACGACCAGCTTTGCCGGACCGATGGAGTCCCGGTCGCGGGTTAAATACGCCGCTTTCTTAATGACGCCGCCCATGAGCGCTACGGCGTCCATATTGATCCCCGCCTTGGTGGTCGCCACGTTGACGGAGGAGCAGACGCGCTCCGTAGAGGCAAGCGCCTCGGGAATGGAATCGATGAGCGCGCGGTCGCCGGGTGTGAATCCCTTATGTACCAGCGCGGAAAAACCGCCGATAAAATTTACGCCGGTCACTGCCGCCGCGCGGTCCAGGGTCTGGGCAATGGGTGTGTAATCCCGGGCGCCGCAGGCGTCCGCGACGATGGCAATCGGCGTGACGGAAATACGCTTATTGATGATGGGAATGCCGAAATCGCGCTCGATATCCTCGCCCGTGCGCACCAGATGCTCCGCGGTTTTTGTGATTTTATCATAGATGCGCGTGCAGAGACGGTTCATGTCTTCCGCCGCACAGTCGCGCAGGGAAATTCCCATGGTAATCGTACGAATATCAAGATGTTCCTCACGGATCATCTTGATGGTTTCCAAAATATCTCCGGTATTAATCATACGCCGCACCTCTTACACTGTGTGCATGGCGTTAAAGATTTCTTCGTGCACGGCGCTGATTTGTACGCCGATTTCGGTTCCCAGCGCTTCCAGCTCGTTTTGCAGGTCGCGGAACGGCACGCTGCACGCGGAAATATCGGCAAACATCACCATGGCGAAGATGTCGCCCAGGACGCTTTGCGTGATATCCAGGATGTTGACGTTGTGCCGCGAGAGAACGGCGGAAGTTTTGGCGATGATACCCACGGTATCGTGGCCGATGACGGTGATAACTGCTCTCATAAAGAGCCCTCCTTTAAACCCCGTTTAGTCGGGAATAATGCCGAAAAGTTCAGAAATGATTGCATTTGAGACAAACATGCCGCGCGGCGTTAAGAGATAGCGTGGTCCCTCCCGCCGTACGAGCCCATGCGGGACATACTTTTCCAAAATAGCGGCGGCGTCTGCCTGCATTCCGTCCGGCAGGACGGCCGGGTCCAACCCGCGTGTTGTGCGCAGGCCGAGCATGATGTCTTCCTCGAGCGCATCGCGTACGGAGAGCGTGAGACGCTCCTTTTCCCGATATACGCCGCGTGTGTAGGCGGCGGTATCATCCGCCCAGGCCCAACGCACGCCGCCCGAAAACGAATGCGCGGAGGGGCCGAAGCCCAGATACGGCGCGCCGATCCAGTATTTGCGGTTATGACGCGATGCACGGCCCGGCAGCGCAAAATTGGAAATTTCATATTGCCGGTACCCTGCCGCCGCCAGAGTATCCACGGCGTAAAGATATTGCTGCAGACACGTCTCGTCGTCCGGCAGTTCTCCGAAAAACACGAAAAGCGGCGTGCCGGGTTCAAGTTTCAGCGCGTAGCAGGAGAGATGCTCCGGCGCAAGCGCCAAAAGGTCTTCTATGCTTTTGTGCCAGGTATCCATTCCCTGCCCCGGCAGGCCGTACATCAAATCGAGCGTGAGATTTTCAAAGCCCACGCAGCGCGCAGCCAATACGGCCCTGCGTGCGTCTTCAAACCGGTGGCGGCGCCCCAGAAGCGCCAGTTCCGCATCGGAGGAGGATTGCACGCCGAAGGACAACCGGTTAAAGCCGGCGGCGTATAGAATGGCAAGCGCCGGAAGGAAGGCGTTCCCGCCGTCCTGAGGGCGCAGGCAGAGATCGCCGGGATTGGCCTCCAGCGTGATCTCGGCATCCGGGTCGAGCGCAAAGGTTTCGCGCACGGCGGCCAGGATCCGCACCAGGTTGCGAACGCCGAGCACCGTCGGCGTACCGCCGCCGAAGTAGACGGTGTCCGCCCCTCGCCCCGCCATCTCAGACGAACGGATGTGCGCACAGAGCGCATCTGCGTAGGCGTCCATGGCCTCCGGTGTGCCGGGCGCGGAGTAAAAATCGCAGTAGGCGCATTTTTTCACACAGAATGGGGTGTGCAGATAAATTCCAAGTTTACTCATCGAATTTCAAAACTGCCATGAAGGCCTCATGCGGCACATCGACGGAGCCGAGCGAACGCATTTTCTTTTTGCCTTCCTTCTGCTTTTCCAGAAGTTTTTTCTTACGGGTGATATCACCGCCGTAGCACTTTGCCAACACATCCTTGCGCAGGGCCTTTACGGTTTCGCGCGCAATGATTTTACCGCCGATACAGGCCTGCACCGGGATTTCAAAGAGCTGGCGCGGGATGTTTTCCTTTAATTTTTCGCAGATCCGGCGGGCGCGGGGATAGGCCTCCTCACGGAATACGATAAAGGAGAGCGCGTCCACGATCTCGCCGTTGAGCATGATATCCAGCTTCACAAGATCGCTCTTGCGGTAGCCCAGGAATTCGTAGTCAAGCGACGCATAGCCGCGTGTGCGGGACTTCAGCGCGTCGAAGAAATCGTAGATAATTTCATTCAGCGGCAGCTCATAGTGGATTTCCACGCGCGTCTTGTCCAGATACGTCATATCGCGAAATACCCCGCGGCGCTGCTGGCATAACTCCATGATATTGCCGACGTAATCGGTCGGCGTCATAATGTTGGCGCGGACAAACGGTTCCTCCGCGTAATCGATTAAAGCGGGATCCGGAAATTTTAATGGGTTTTCAATCACCTGCTCTTCGCCGTTTGTCAGATGCACGTGATACACAACGCTGGGCGCTGTCGTAATCAGGTCGATATTAAATTCCCGTTCTATGCGCTCAATGATAATTTCCATGTGCAAAAGCCCCAAGAACCCGCAGCGGAAGCCAAATCCGAGCGCCGTGGAGGTTTCCGGTTCATAGGAGAGAGAGGCGTCGTTTAACACGAGCTTGTCGAGCGCGTCATGCAGATCGTCGTAGCGTGCGCCGTCGGCGGGATAAACGCCAGAATAGACCATCGACTGCACCTTGCGGTAGCCGGGAAGCGCTTCTGCGGCAGGGCGGGCGGCGAGTGTGACGGTATCGCCGACGTGCGTATCGCCGAGCGACTTGATGCTCGCCGTAAAATACCCGACTTCGCCGGCCGTAAGGCAGTCGGCAGGTTCGAGCGACAGCGCGCGCATGTAGCCGGTTTCCACCACTTCAAATTTCGCGCCGGTCGCCATCATGAGCACCGTATCGCCCGTACGCAGCGTCCCTTCCATCACGCGGATATAGACAATGACGCCGCGGTAGCTGTCATACTGGCTGTCGAAAATGAGCGCTTGTAACGGCGCCGAGGGATCGCCCCCGGGAGGCGGGATGTCTCGCACGATCCGTTCCGGAACTTCGTGGATATTGATGTTGTTTTTCGCGGAAATTTCCGGCGCATCCTCGGCGACAATTCCGATGATGTCCTCAATTTCCTGCTTTACGCGCGCGGGATCGGCGGCAGGCAGGTCAATTTTATTGATGACCGGAACGATTTCCAGATTGTTCTCAATGGCAAGATACGTATTGGCCAGCGTCTGCGCCTCAACGCCCTGGGACGCGTCCACGATGAGCACCGCGCCTTCGCAGGCGGCCAGCGAACGGCTGACTTCGTAGTTAAAGTCGACATGGCCGGGCGTATCGATCAAATTGAAGTGGTACGTCTGGCCGTCGTCGGCCTTATACTCCAGCCGTACGGCGCGAGCTTTGATGGTGATCCCGCGTTCCCGTTCCAAGTCCATGTTGTCCAGAAGCTGGCTTTCCATATCGCGTTTTTCCACGGAGCCCGTCAGTTCCAAGAGCCGGTCGGCAAGCGTGGACTTCCCGTGGTCGATATGGGCAATGATGGAGAAATTGCGGATATTTTTCTGATCCATGTAGGAGAACTCCTCAGTGTGAAAATTCGGATAATGTCTGTTTAAACGCTTCGGCCTCGGCGAGCAATTCGCGCGCCGCGGCAAACGACGCTTCTCCCGCGGCTTCGCCGGCGCTGATCCGCGCCAGTTCGCGCACGCGTCCTTCCGGGTCGAGCGGCGTAATTTTCGTGTAAGCCCGTCCGGCCGTCTCCGCTTTTTCTATTAAAAACTGGCGGTCGGCCATGGCGGCAATTTGTGTCAGATGCGTCACGCACAGCACCTGGCGTCCGCGCGAGAGCTGGGCCAGTTTACGCGCGACCTTTTGTGCGGCGCGGCCGGATATTCCGGTATCCACTTCGTCAAACACCAGCGTGCGCACGCCGTCGCCCTCCGCCAGGACGTTTTTCAGCGCCAGCATCACGCGCGACAACTCGCCGCCCGACGCCACGCGGGAGAGCGGCTTGGGATCCTCGCCGGCATTTACAGAGATGTAAAACGTCACATGGTCGATGCCGTCCGGCGCGAGCGCGGGAGATTCCTCCCCCGGTTGTGTCAGGCGGATTTCAAACCGGGCGCGCGGCATGTCGAGGTAGGCAAGTTCTGCGCGGATCCGCGTTTCCAGTTCCCGCGCCGCCGCCGTGCGGACGGCGGAGAGGGTTTTCGCCAGGGAAAGCGCCGCGGCGTACTGTTTTGCCGCCAGCGTTTCCAGATGCGCAATGCGGTCGTTCGCGTATTCCATTTGATCGAGTTCTGCACGGCACTTTTCCAAATACGCAAGCATATCCGCCACCGTGCCGCCATACCGCTTGGAAAGGCGGGAAATGACTTCAAGCCGCGCCTGGATTTCATCCAGTTCCCGCTGGGAATACCCCAAACCGTCGCCTACGGCCATGACTTCCCGCGCGGCATCTTCAAGGCGGTAGGCAAGATCGGAGAGTTCCGCAGCCTGCGCCGCCAGTCCCTCATCGTAGCGCGCCGCGCGTTCCACCGCGCGCGCCGCCTGAAACACGGCCGCAACGGCGCCGCCGCCGTCCTCTTCGCCATAGAGGGCTTCCGTCGCCTCGCCGACGGCCTGCGTAATGTGCTCCGCGTTTGCGAGGAGCCGGCGGCGCGCCTCCAGCTCATCGTCTTCGCCTTCCCGCAGGTCGGCGCGTTCCAATTGGGCGATCTGATAGCGCAGCATATCCATCCGGCGCGTTTTTTCCGCATCATCCAGGGAAAGCTGCGCAATTTCCCGGAGGGTTTTCTGGTGTGCCGTATAGGCTTCCCGATACGCCGTCCGCGCTTCCTCCGAACGTGCGAAGGCGTCCAGATACCGAATGTGTGTGGCGTCGTCCAGAAGCTGTTGACTGTCGTGCTGCCCGTGGATATGAATGAGGTAGGGCGCTGCGCTGCGCAGGATGGCGGCCGTCGCAGGCCGTCCGCCTACGCGGCAGGACCCGCGCCCGTCTGCGGCGATCTCCCGCTGGATCAGCAGGCAGCCATCCTCGTCCGGCGCAAGGCCCAGCGCATCCAGCGCTGCAAGGGACTGGGGCGACAGGTCGCAAAACAGCGCCGTGACCGAGGCGCGGGACGCGCCGGTACGCACCAGCCCCCGGCTGGTTCTTGCGCCCAGCACGGCGCCGATTGCGTCGACTACAATGGATTTTCCCGCGCCGGTTTCGCCCGTCAGGACATTCAATCCTTCATCGAACGCGATATCGGCAGATTCGACAACCGCGATATTTTCAATATGGAGTGTGGAGAGCATAAAAACCCCCTTCTTTTTGGAAACTGCTCAGCTCAAAAGGGCACGCGCTTCCTCGCGGAAAGATTTCGCCTTTTCCGTGGAGGACATGACGACAAACACCGTATCGTCGCCCGCAATGGATCCGACGATATCCGGCTGATGCAGCGCGTCCACGGCATATCCCGCCGCGGAACCCAATCCCGGCAGCGTTTTAATCACGACAATATTCTGCGCGCTGTTGATCGCAACGACGCTTTCTTTGAAAATATTGCGGATCCGGTTCATCATTCCGGCTTCGTTTTCGCTGGCGGCGGAGGCGTATTTGTATGTGCCGTCCGGCGTCATGATTTTCACAAGGCGCAGCTCTTTGATGTCGCGCGAAATGGTCGCCTGCGTGGTCGAGAAGCCCCACTCCTTCAGCCGTCGGGAGAGGTCTTCCTGCGTGTCAATCTGTTCCTTTTCAATGAGCTCCAGGATTTTGGATTGGCGCTGAAATTTCATACACAGCCTCCTTAACGAAAATTAATGATCGATATTGAGTTTATCGCGGATGATTTCGTAAATACTTTTCCCTTTAATTCGCACGAGCCGCGTCACATAGGGCGATTGGGAAATCATAATTTTGTCCTCGGATGAAACGCAGACCCCTTCCTGCCCGTCAGGCGTCAGGATGGCGCCGCGATGCCCGTCCGCGATTTTCACACTGACGCGCCGGTTGGGTGCCAAAACAAACGATTTGGCATAGAGCCCCTGCGCACAGATGGGCGTAATCGTCAAATTGTGGAGCGTCGGTTCAATAATGGGACCGCCTGCCGACATGGAATAAGCGGTGGAGCCTGTCGGGGTCGCGACAATCACGCCATCGGCGCGGAATTTTGAGATGAACTGCGCGTCGCTCCAGATATCCAGCTCAATAAGTTTACGGTTTCCGGCGCGGTTGATGGTCACATCATTGAGGGAATGCGCGTCGAGGAGGAGATTCCCCTCCCTTCGTACGGTGGTACGGAGCATCATGCGCTCTTCGGTGTCATATTCGCCCCGGCACATTGCGTCGACGGCGTCCAGTTCATTGGGCTCGAGTTCCGACATGAAGCCGACGCGCCCCATATTGACGCCGAGAATGGGAATTCCACGAGGGGCAAGCGCGTGCGCCGCGCGCAGGATGGAACCATCTCCGCCGACGACCACCGCAACATCCGTGCCGTCAAGCGCCTCCGCTTCCGGTTGTGCGCCCAGCGCGGCTTGCGCCTCTTTTGCACAGTATTCCGCGGCTGCGGTGACGCGCACGCCGTGCGCTCTGAAAATATCCGCGCAGCGCAGGGCGAGCGCCGCGCATCCGGGACGGTGAGATACATAGAAGATAACCTGATAAAACGGCATGTTACGCCCTTTCCCCGGCCGCGGCACGCTGCGCGTCCAGACGCCGGTTTCTAAAATATAAGAAAATGTCCGCCCCCACCATACAGAGGTTCAACACATAAAAGAAAAAGACATAGGTCAGATTTCCCGAGAGCAGTTTGGACGCAATTCCGCAGAGATAACCTCCGAAAATGAAACAGAGAAAGGGAAAACTTTTGCCTTTTGCCGAACGGGTGCGCAGGGATTTTAAAATATTCATCGGCCAGGAGATGCCAAAGGCCACAATCATGCAGGCTTCCAAAAATTCGCTCATCCGATTTCCCCCATCCTTTCTTCAAGCGCCGCCATTACGCGCTTGGCAATTCCTGCGGCGTCCAGACCCAGCAGAGATTGCAGTTCCGAAACTTTCCCACAGCGCAGGAAGGCGTCGCCGGCATGATAAAGCAACATCTGTACGCCGGGCAGCAACGGTGCGAGCCGTTGGCCGACGCAGCCCTCGCTGACTGTGTCTTCGATTACCGCGCAAACGCCGGTCCGCGCCGTCGACTGGCGGACTGCCTGCACGGGAAGTGGTTTGATCTCATTTAACTTGATGACCTCGCACCCGATCCCGCGGGAGGCTAAGAACGCCGCTGCGTCCAGGACATGGTTGATCAGGATGCCGTAGGATACCAGCGTAATGCGCGCGGCCTCGTCGCGCCGCAACAAGGTGGCCGGTTCCGTCATGCAGTTTTCCCGCAATGTTCCGGAGTGCCCTTTGGGATACCGCACGGCCACAGGCCCGTGCTCTTCGCAGACCGCACGGTGCAGCGCAGCGCGCAGTTCCCGTTCGTTTGCCGGGCACAGCACCGTCATGTGCGGGATGGTGCAGAGAAACGCCGCATCGAAAAGGCCCTGGTGCGTTTCGCCGTCCTCACCGGTAATACCGGCGCGGTCTACCGCAAATACGATGTGCAGCGGGTCGATGGACACATCGTGAATCAATTGGTCATACGCACGCTGTAAAAAGGTGGAGTAAATCGCCACAACGGGAATCATACCCTGTTTGGCCATCCCGGCGGCCATGGTGACGGCGTGTTCTTCCGCAATCCCCACGTCGATAAACCGGGCGGGAAAGCGGCTGGCAAATTCGGAAAGACCGGTTCCGGAGGGCATTGCCGCCGTCACGGCACAGACGCGCGGGTCCTGCGCTGCCAGGGCAACCAATTCCGCGCCGAACACGTCTGAAAAATTGGTGTGACTCACGGCGACGGGTTTCCCGGTTGCCATATCAAAGCTTGACGTACCATGGAAGGCGTCCGGATGCTCCTGGGAAAACCGGTAGCCTTTGCCCTTTACGGTTTTGACATGGATCAGTACCGGGCAGGACTGTTCTCTGGCGTAGCGGATCAGCCTGCGGATACCTTCGATGTCATGCCCGTCCGCCGGGCCGAGATAGAGAAACCCCATGTCTTCAAAAATGGTACCCGGCAGCAGGAGGTATTTGAAACGCTGCTTGAGATTGTGCGTCCGGCGTACCAGCCCTCGCCCGCCCGGAAGCTTTGCAAAGGCGTGTTTGACAGCCTGCTTGGCGCGGGAGTAAGAGGGACGCAGGCGCATCCGCGACAGATACTGCGCGATGGCGCCGACGCTTTTGGAGATCGACATATCGTTGTCGTTTAAGATGACGACCATGGGTTCGCCGCTGCGCCCGGCGTCGTTCAGGGCTTCGTAGGCCATGCCGCCCGAGAGCGCGCCGTCGCCAATGACCGCTACAACGTCGTACTCCTCTTTCAGAAGCGTACGGGCGCGCGCCATACCGGTTGCCGCAGAAATTGAGGTGGAGGCATGGCCGGCAATAAAGGCGTCGTGCGGACTTTCCGCCGGTTTGGGGAAACCGGACATGCCGCCGAACTGCCGCAGATGGGAAAACCCCTCCCGCCGCGCGGTGAGCAGCTTGTGGACATAGCACTGATGTCCGACGTCAAAGACAAGTCGGTCGCGCGCGGTATCGTATTCTAATTGAAGCGCGACGGTCAGCTCCACAACCCCGAGGTTCGAGGCAAGATGTCCGCCGGTTTCCGAGATATGATCGAGTAAAAACTGCCGGATATCCGAGCAGAGCGCAGAAAGCTCCGCAGGATCCAGGCTCTTCAGGTCGGCAGGGCAGGACACCCTGTCGAGCACGGGATATTGGGACACGATGTTATCCTCCAAAGGGAATGCACACCACTGTCCGGTGTGCTGTTGATGTGTGTATACATGAATAATTTAACACATTAATTTGAATAACTCAAGCCCAAATCGTATAAAAATACAAAAAAAAGAAGCGTATCTTTAATCGAAACCTGTTAAAACCCGCGCCTTTATGCAAACTTCCGGGAGAACCGTATTTTTTTTGAGCGTCTTTCCCCTTTTCGCGCTCGTAAACAGGCGACAGACAGACCGTGTCTGTGGTAAAATAAAATGTAGATCACGTAATGAAAATTCTGCGAAACGGCGGAGCAGATGTGGCGCCGCCGTACCGGAAAGCTGTAACTCTCTGACATGGCAGCAAAACAGCAAAATACCCGGGCATACGGTCAACTTCACTTGGCCATATGTCCGGGTAACTGTTTGCGGAAAAAAGACGCCTTTAATCATCCAGGATGCCCAGGAGTTTGGTATACTTCATCGGTTCGCTGCGCGTAAAAGTCGTTTCAAGCGTTACGGTACGGTTTTCCCGGGAACTTTTTGCAAACCCTGTCATAATTTCAAGCACATGACAGGTCTGCTCACAATTCGCGCGGGGCCGGCGCCCGGTGCGCAGAGCGTGGGCCATGTCCGCAAGGCCCAGACCGCGGGAGTTTTCCGTATAGGGCCGAACCATCGGGATTTCCGTAAATTCGGTTTCGCCTGCACGGAGCAGCCCGATTTTGCCGCCGAAATCATTCGGGTCCGGGACACGAAGCGTGCCTTCGCTGCCCAACACCTCAATATAACGGCCGAGACGTCCATACTGCACGTCAAAGGACGTGACGATCGAGCCGGTGCAGCCGTTTTGAAAATCGATGATGCCGTTATAATGCGTCGGCACTTCCACATCGATCACTTTGCCGAATTTCGGCTGGCTGGTGATGACGCGCTGCGGATAGGTAGTCTTGGCGCGTCCCATTACGGAGACTGCCGGGCCGAGGAGGTTTACGAGCGCCGTGACGTAGTAAGGGCCCATGTCCATCATCGGACCGCCGCCATATTCATAATAAAACTCCGGATCCGGATGCCAGATTTCATGGCCGCAGCCGAGCAGTACGGCGTTTGCATAGACCGGCTGCCCGATATAGCCGTCGTCGATCAATTTGCGGCAAGTCTGGATGCCGCCGCCTAAGAAGGTATCCGGTGCGCCGCCGAGCAGCAGGTTGTGCTCGCGCGCATAAGCGACGAGCTGTTTCCCCTGTTCAAATTCCGTGGCCAGCGGCTTTTCGGAATAGACATGCTTACCGGCCTTTAACCCCGCCATTGTGATGGCAAAATGTTCGTTCGGGCGCGTAATGTTTAAAATGATCTCTACGCTGGGGTCGGCCAGGATATCGTCGTAGGTGGGATAAATATGTACGCCGTACTCGTCGGCAGCTTTTTGGGCGCGCTCCGGAATCAGGTCGCAGACGCCTGCGATTTCCACTTCGTTTTGGAAGGTGGTCGTCAGATTTTTCAGATAAATGCCAGAAATGTTGCCGACGCCGACAAAGGCGATCCGTGTTCTTTCCATAGGTACCTCGTTTTTTCTCAGCACAAAAATGGGGCTGGAAACAGCCCCATTTTCATTTGCCTGTTTTTGGGTTTACAGACCCAGTACGTCGCGGATATAGATACGCGAGACTTCTGCGGAATGGAAGTTGCAGACTTCCGGACGGTCGAGCTCGACGCACAAAACGCCGTCATAGCCCTTTTCTTCCAGAGCGGCCTTGACTGCCGGGAAGTTGACGGTGCCGTGGCCCAGCGCACGGAAGGACGCCATCTTGGCGCGGCCCTCGGCCTTCGAGAGCGCATAAGTATCGACGTCTTTCAGGTGCATGTAACCAATGCGGTCGCCATACTGGCGGATGAGCGCAACCGGATCCATGCCGGCCAGCGTCGTATGTGCCGTGTCAAAGCAGAAGGACACGTATTCGGGATTCGTATGCGCTGCAAAATAATCAATGTCGGACTGCGAGAACACGCAGGTCCCGTAATGCGGATGGAAGCAGACCGTCACGCCGAGGGATTTGGCATACTCGCCGAGCGTGTTGGCAATGTAGCACATTTTGTCGATCATTTCCGGGTTGGTCGGACGCTCGGGCGCGCCGTCGTCACCAAAACCGGCGTTCTGGCAGTTATACCACTTGCCGCCGACGGCTGCAAGGAACTCCACCTGCTTCTTTGCCGTGTCGATTTCCTTTTCCACGTCGAAGGAGAAGTGGCCGTACAGGTTCACAAGGTTGACGTTGTTGGCCTTGATCATGTTGACGAGCTCCTGCGGATCCTCGAAGAAGTCACGGATAAAGGCAAAGTTCTCAACGTAATCATAGCCTAAGAATTTGCACTCGCGGAACGAAGCCTCGAGCTGGCGCTTGCCCACCTCGGGTTCGCGGCTGTTGACCCAGGTCCAACCGGTATATGCAACTTTCATCATGGTTATATTCCTCCTGATGTTTTTATATTTGGTTTCTGTTTATTGGGATGCACCGCAGGTTATGATCATTTCATAAAGTTCCTGCAGCTTTTGTGTGCGGGCATTGCCCACACCGGTATCTACAAAGGGGTAACCATAGTCCTGGCATTGCTTTTTCAATTTCTGATTGAAACGATGAATCCGCTCTGCCACCACAGTCAAATAGTCCTCATCTACCTGAGCAATCCAATCTGTGGGTGCGGCATACTGCCGTATGACGCGGCGAATTTCCGAAACGGACAGTTCCGGGAACCCCAAAAACCACACTTCCAATCGATCACGGAACGGTAATCGATGGACATGCTCCGGCGTAAAATCATACATATCAAAGACGGAATTGATGCCGTAAAGTTCTGCGTCATTCAAAAGACTGCCGATAAACGACTGAAAGAACGCAAACTTTTTTGTGGCACATTCCTCCTGATCGGTAGGATCTTCAATGAGAATTTCAGGGAAACCCTGAATGAGTGCATCGGAAATGCTGTCTAACGAAATTCTCGAAAAGCCGCCCTCTTTGGCAAGACGAACCGACAAGGTCGTTTTACCGGCACGGGGACAGCCTCCGATTAAAAGAACACGTCCTGTATTCATAATTTCCTTTCCGGATCCTGAAATAACATTCTCCAATCAGGGTGAGAATTTCTCTGCCGACATCCGATGCCAAGTATTGAGAAAAATAATTTACTTAGTCTAAAATACCGTGCATGGGGTTATTCTCCATCGGCGCGGTACGGGTATATTTCGTCTTGAGCGGGATGTATTCGCCCTTTTCGCAGGACTTGGAGAAGCTCGTCAGGATCTCCAGCACATGGTGCTGCTGCTGGTAGTTGGCGCGCCAGTCGCGGCCGGTCTCAATAGCCTTGCACATGTCGCAGAGACCCAGCGCACGGGAGTTTTCGTTATAGTCAAACATCAGCGGGATTTCCTTATAACCGGCATAGAAGTCCGGCGCTTCCTTGCGCATGAGAGCGGGATCGACCTTCGGAGCAGCTGCCTGATCCTCCGGACGCAGGAGCAGGACCGGGCCGCCGAACGTGTTCGGATCGGGCACAAACAGCGTACCCTTGGTACCGTAAATTTCAAGCCGCGCCTGA
>CALWBW010000007.1 GCA_944376195.1 uncultured Clostridia bacterium
GCGCGCGCGCCGCGCTTGACGAAGCGGGAATCGATTTATATCCCGGCGTCTCCGGAGATACAAAAGCGGCGGCGGAGGCATTCCTTTCCGGAACCTTACGTTACGATCCGGATACCGTTTGCGCTCACCATCACGAACACGGCGAAGGTCACAGCTGCGGCGGCCATCATCACGGCGAAGGCCACGAATGCCGGCACGGACATTGCAGATAATCCCATCAAAATGCCCCGGAGCGGTTTTGAAACCGTTCCGGGGCATTTTCTTTTCCTTTAAAGCGTCTTGCGGCAACCGCAGCGGCAGTCCCTGCCGCCGCAGGATTTCTGACCACAGTTTTTTCCGCAGCAGGTATCCGCCTCTTCACAGAGCACATACGTACCCCCGCTAATTTCCAGCTGTTTGCCCTCCACCAGGGCTTCGGCCAACTTCCGGCGCGCAGTGCCATACACCGCCTGAACCGTTGTCCGCGCAACACCCATCTGCGCCGCACATTCCTCCTGCGTGCAGCCCAGAAGATCCATTAACCGAATCGTCTCATATTCATCTACCGTCATCTCGATCACACCGCATGCGCCGACACCGGAAGGAGCAAACCTGCTCACGCGCGGCATAGCGCAGATACGCCTGTGTTTCTGCGGCCTTGGCATACCTCCGCCTCCCACCATTTTCATATTACAAACGCCGGACGATCGTCCGCATTTTTTTCATTATACCGCAAGATTACGGCATATGTCAAATAAATCAGAAAATGCTATATGCCGCCAGACCGAGAACACCCGCGCCCAGCATCACATAAATGGGGTTTGGCTTCCATTTTTGCAAAACGAAAAAGGCAACAACGAAGATCCCAATTGCGAGATAATCTAGTCCGGCCAAAGAAAACTCCAAAAGTTTTCCGTTCCAGAAGGACAGCGCGATGATGGAAATACCCGCGGCTGCGATCAAACCGACTACCGCCGGCCGCAGACCGGACAAAACGCCGCGCACCGCCCAGAGTTCGCGGTATTTGGAATACAACCAGGCCAGGAAAATCACAATGATACAAGACGGCGTCACGCATCCCAGCGTGGCAATTACGGCGCCGGGCAGGCCTGCCATCTGCGTCCCCACAAAGGTGGCGGCATTAATGGCAATGGGGCCGGGCGTCATCTCGGCAATGGTAATCACATCCGTGAAGGCCGTCATCGTCAACCATCCATGCAGATCCACAATCTGCTGCTGGATCATGGGAAGCGCGGCGTAACCGCCGCCTATGCTGAAAAGCCCGATTTGGAAAAAACTCCAAAAAAGTTCCAGGTAAATCATTTTCCTGCCTCCTTATTGCCATGCCGGCGCTGATAAACCGTATCAAGCAGTCCAATCACAGCACACGCCAAAATGCAAAGCGCCACATTGACCTGCAACACAGCGGAAGCTAGAAACGTACCCAACATAATGAAAATAGGCAAAATCCGCTTCTGGCGAAAGATCCCTGACGCCATACTGACCACCACGTTGGCAATCACCGCCGCAACCCCGGCCTGCATGCCTTTTAACAAAAGATTGATGACGGCATTGTCTCGAAAAGCCTGGTAAGCCAGAGAAATCACGGAAATGATGATAAGCGGCGGCAAAACCGTGCCGACCACCGTCACCAGCGCGCCGCACAATCCTGCCAGACGATAGCCAACCAGAATCGACGCGTTCACCGCCATAGCGCCCGGCGAGGACTGTGCAATTGCAATGAGATCCAGCATTTCCTGTTCTTCAATCCAGTGATACTGTTCCACAAACCGTTTGCGCATCAACGGCACGATCACATAGCCACCGCCAAAGGTAAAAGCACTCAGACAAAACGTTGCAAAAAATAATTTTCCATAAAACCGGGCGTCTTTTTTCAATCCGATTCCCCCTTTCTGGGTAGTATACCGAAACTTCCTCCAAAAGTAAACGGCATATGTCACAAAATTCTTCTTTTCCGGGTGTAAAAAAAGCCGGCGGAATTTCAGCCGGCTTTTTCCAAAACCATCTCTATTGATCTTTCGGCTTTTCCTTCGCCGGAACAGACATATGCTTTTTCAATGTAATTTTGCTCTCCGTCCCATTTTTCAGACGAATCAGATTATCTTTATGTAAAATCACAATCCACATAGCCGCAAAGAGCGTACAGAATGTAAAGACAATCCGGTCGGGGTAAAACAGATAGACCAGCACCGGCATCAGCATAGCGCCGATCACAGATCCCAATGATACATACCGGGTCAGCGCCACCACAATTACAAACACGATGACCAAAATGACAGCGATCCGCCAATCAAACACCGCGACCATCGCAGCGGTGGTCAATACACCCTTACCACCCCGGAACCCATAAAAAAGCGGGTGGACATGCCCCAGAATGACAAACAGAAACGAACAGGCCCGGCCGATATCGCCCAGAATCAGCCAACTTCCCGCAATCGCGATCACGCCCTTCAGCGCGTCGCCCAGCACCACAAGCAAAGTCGGCCATACGCCAAGCACCCGGTAGGCGTTCGTCGAGCCCGCATTGCCGCTGCCCTGGGTCCGAAGGTCAAGCCCTGTAAAGCACTTCGTAATAATAATACCGGAGTTGATGCTGCCCAGCAAATAGGAGCCCACTGCACAAATCAGGATTTTGAGAAACGGCATACTGCAAAACACCTCTTACCGTCAAGCATTGTCGTCGCGTTCGCGTATCGTCATACGCACAGGCGTCCCCGTCAAGCCGTATACCGCGCGGATGCTGTTTTCAATGTAACGCTTATAGGAAAAGTGGAACAGTTCCGCATCGTTGCAAAACAGCACAAAATGCGGTGGACGGATTCCGGTCTGCGTGATATAATACACCTTCAGCCGGCGGCCGCGATCCGTCGGCGGCTGCACGCGCATCACAGCGTCCCGCAAGACATCGTTGAGCGCACCCGTCGTAATCCGCAGCGAACTCATTTCAAACGCGTTGTTAATCAGATCAAACAGCCGGTCTACCCGCTGCCCGGTCTTTGCCGAAATAAAGACAATCGGCGCATAGCTCATATAGGCAAGGTCACCGCGGATCCGTTTTTCAAATTGATCCATGGTTTTGTCGTCTTTTTCAATCAAATCCCACTTGTTGACGACGATAATGCAGGCCTTTCCCTTTTGATGGGCAAGCCCCGCGATTTTGGTATCCTGCTCCGTCACGCCATCCTTCGCATCGATCATAATCAGACATACGTCCGACCGCTCAATGGCCATCAAACTGCGGATGACGCTGTATTTTTCAATATCCTCATCCACTCGGGCCTTACGGCGCATCCCCGCCGTATCAATAATAACATATTTGCCGTGCTCATTCTCGAAAGAACTGTCGATTGCATCGCGCGTCGTACCCGCAATATTGCTGACGATCACCCGCTCCTCACCCAAAATGCAGTTCACCAGCGAACTTTTGCCGGAATTCGGTTTTCCGATCACCGCCACCTTGATTTCCTCCCCGCGTTCTTCCTCGTCCTCCTCGGGGGGAAAATGGGCAAAACAGGCGTCGAGCATATCGCCGGTCCCATGGCCATGGAGCGCAGACAGCGCAATCGGCTCGCCCAGTCCCATTCCATAGAACTCATAAAAATCAGCCGGCGGTTCGCCCACGGTATCAATCTTGTTCACGCACAGCACAATCGGCTTTCCGCTGCGCTGGAGCATCACCGCCACATCGTCGTCCGCCGCCGTCACGCCGGACTTGATATCCGTAATAAAAACAATGACATCCGCGCTTTCAATGGCCAAATTAGCCTGCCGGCGCATAAATTTCAACATTTCATCCCCGGTATGCGGTTCGATGCCGCCCGTGTCAATCACGATGAAATCCCGGCCGCGCCAATTGCTTTCGCCATAAATTCTATCCCGCGTGACGCCCGGCTGATCGTCCACAATGGACATCTTGCGTCCCGTGAGCCTGTTAAAGAGGAGGGACTTGCCCACATTGGGACGTCCCACAATTGCAACGATTGGTTTTGCCATATGCCGCCGCCCGTTATCCGGGCACTCCCTTCTCAAATCCATTTTTCAACATCTCAATCTTCCGACGTGCGAATCACAGCGACGCGAAAACCGCCTCTGCAAACGAACGGCCATCCGTCTTCACCGGAATTACCGGCACGCCGAGCGCCGCCGAAAGGTCGTCCACCGTCATATCGTCCAGGAAAACGCGCTCGCCATACTTCAGCATCACCTCCGGAATCAACACCCGTCTGCCCAGCGGCTTCCCGCGGAGTGTTTCCAGAAGGTCCCGGCCCGTCACCAGGCCGGCTACCGTGATCTGGCTGCCGAAAAACCGGTTTTCCACTGCATAAACCGGACACGCACATTCGTAATTATTATCGCACGAATCCAGCAAAAGCGCAACCATTTTGCGCATAAAACTTTCCGCCGCAATCCCCGTCGCCAGGGAAAAAGGCACAATTTCCGCCCCGTGCGGAACCTCTGCGGCTGCTTCCCGCACTTCGTCCTCAAAAGACGCCATCAGCCCCACACCGTTTTCAATCTGGGGAAAATCCTCGTAATAATCAACTGCCGGAATCGGGAGCCCGGCCTTCAAATAAAATTCGTCCGCGCAATAGATCACCCGCGTTCCGTAGCGTTCCAGGCACATTTCGCCAAACCGGTCTGCCGTTTCTATGATTTCCCGTGCCTTTTCCGCGTCAACCGGACGCAGGGGGCAAAGCCCCTCCCGGTGGTCGGACAGCCCCACCGGCACAATCGAAACGCTGGGAACAGCCGGGAACAGCAAAATCAAATCATGCAGCGTCTTTTCCAAAAGTACTCCGTCATTGTACCCCGGGCAGAGAACAATCTGGCAGTTCATTTGAATCCGATACTCCGCAAGCCGGCGCATCACGGCAAGGCACTCGCCCGCGCGGGGATTGCGCAGCATACGCACCCGTGCTTCCGGATCCGTCACATGGACGCTGACGTTCACCGGGCTGATACGCATTTCACAGATCCGGTCCAGATCGTGCGCCGTCAGGTTGGTCAAGCTGATATAGTTTCCCATCAGAAACGACATCCGCACATCGTCATCCTTAAAATAAAGCGTTTCGCGCATTCCTTTGGGAAGCTGGTCGATAAAACAGAAGACGCAGTGATTGGCGCAATGCCGCGCCTTGTCCATCAGGTAATCCTCAAACTCGATCCCCAGTTCCTCGCCTTCTTCTTTCCGTATCCGCACGGTATGTTCCCGCCCGTCCGGCCGCAGCACACGAACGCGCAAATGCGCGTCATACGTATAATATTTGAGGTCGATCACGTCATGAATCTCATGTCCATCTATCGACACGATTTCATCCCCCACGCACAGCTTGGCGCGCGCTGCGGGGCTTCCCTCTTCTATTTTACAAATTTTCAAACGTGTTTGCCTCCCTTCTCCTTTAAGCCGGACAAGACATAAAAAAACGGGAAGGCTGACCGCCTTCCCCTTCTTTGCAGTTATTTTGCTGCCTCGGCTACCTTCACGACCTCACGGCCATTGTAGTAACCGCAAGCCTTGCACATCCTGTGGGACAGAACGGCCTGGCCGCAATTCGGGCACTTGACAAGACCCGGCATCTCGAGCTTCCAATGCGCGCTGCGACGCTTGTCTCTCCTCGTTTTCGATACTCTTCTCTTAGGCTCAGCCATGTATGACACCTCCTTGGCAAATCATCAAAAGGGGTTTTTCGCGCTATATATCCAGTTAAACAGGATCAAAAATTACGCATCGCGCCGGAACAGATCCGCCAGCGCAGCAAACCGTTCATCCACTTCAGGCGGACAATTACAGGGGCCTTCATTTAGATCCGCCCCGCAGCGGGGACAAAGGCCCTTGCAGTCTTCCCGGCAGAGAACACTCATCTGCGCTTCTAACACAATGGTCTCCCGCGCAACCTCGTCCAGATCCACCGTCCCGTTTTCCAGCACCAGGATCTCGTCGCTGTCCTCTTCCTTTTCCACGCTGTCCGCCATGGGACGCTCCACAAAAAGCGTGACAGGCAGATCAAGCGGCTTCAGGCAACGCGCGCAGCGCGTCACTACATGAAAGGAAAGCTCCATGTGCAACAAAAGCAAATCTGCACGGTTCTGCGCAAAGCCCGACACCCGAACAGGCGACGGAATGGGATATTCCCCATAAAGCTCAAGCCCCGACAAATCCAGCTCATAATCGAAAGGGATCGCCTCCCCGGATACCGCCCGGATCGGCATGATATCCAGCCGCATAATTCACCTCTCAAAGCGCTACCTAAGCATTATAACGCAAGGTTACCCGTTTGTCAATGCTTATTTCCACCGTTTCCCCGGTTTTTCAAGGCCTTTTCCGGGAAAATCCGCACAAATTTATACGGCGGCGCCCGTCGCAACACGGATTACCTCCCTGCGCCGAACGGATTTGCGAGAAAAAACCGCGCACCTTTTTGCGGATGCGCGGTTCCCACCAGCCGCTTACACGGCTTCTTGGCTGCGTGACTAGGATTCGAACCCAGACAAACTGATCCAGAGTCAGTTGTGCTACCCTTACACAATCACGCAATGGCAAAAGTAATTATACTGTCGTCTTTTCATTTTGTCAAGGGGGTTTTCAAAAAATTCTTGAATTTTTCGTTTTTTCTCTTGGAAATATTGCTTGCATTTTTCAAAGAGTTGTGTTATGATAAAAAGCACTGTGGATATGAAGAGCTGTTTGAATACCGTTTTTCACGTTTTCAAACTGGCTTTTTCCCGCAAAAAAGAGCTCGTTCGTGTCTTTATACATGAAGGAAGCAATGGAAACCCACCAAGTAGGAGGTGTCATCATGGCAAAGTGCCAGTTTTGCGGCAAGGGCGTAACCTTTGGCATCACCGTGTCGCACTCGCACATCCGCACCAACCGCACCTTCAAACCGAATGTCAAGCGTGTCAAGGCTCTTGTAAACGGTACGCCGAAGCATGTTTACGTCTGCACCAGATGCCTGCGTTCGGGTAAGGTTCAGCGCGCGGTCTAAAGACAGCGGAAAAGCCGATTGTTCCGGCGGTCGGGGTAAAAGTGAGCCGGAAGACAAGACGGATAGTCCTCTGCCGTAAGACGCCCGCAGGCGGGCGCGGGTACGAATGTCTGAGATGAAGGGAGGAAACACCTGTGGATTTGATTAAAGCCATGACACAAAGTCAGCTCAAGGAAATTCCGGAAATCTGCATTGGCGACACGCTTCGCATTCATAATAAGATTAAGGAAGGTTCCCGCGAAAGAATCCAGCTCTTTGAAGGCACGCTCATTGCAAGAAAGCATGGCGGCATCAGCGAGACCATCACGCTTCGCCGTATGTCTTACGGAATCGGTGTCGAGAAAACGTTCCCGCTCCATTCCCCCAACATTGCCAAGATTGAGGTTGTTCGCCGCGGTAAAGTCCGTCGTGCGAAACTCTACTATCTGCGTGGCAGGGTCGGTAAAGCGGCAAAGGTCAAACAGGATATCTAACTCAACCGGGTTTGAGCATTGGAGGGGGGCGGAAGCCTCCCTCTGTTGCATTTGGAGGAATTTGATGAAACAGGACGAAAACCACGGTTTCTCCCCCGGGGATAACCGCGAACCCGAACCGTCCGTGTCCTCCCATATGGCGGAGGACGGGCGTGAAATTCTTGAAGCCGAACACCGTCTGCCGGACCGGAATGAACCCGTCGGAGAAGAAAACCCGACGCCGTCTCCCCAGGGGGAACCGGAAGACCGGCTTCCGCCGGAGGAAGGAAAAAAGCCTTTTGATATTCGCCGCGAACTGTTTGATTGGTCGGAGTCCTTTGTAACGGCCATTTTAATCATCGTGGTGCTGTTTGCGTTTTTTGTACGGTCGATCGGCGTCGATGGTTCCAGTATGATCGACACCCTGCACGACGGCGACTATCTCATCGTCAGCAACCTGTTCTATGACCCCCAGCCGGGGGACATCGTCGTACTCACCAAGAAAACGTTTATGACGGATTCCATCGTCAAACGGATTATCGCCGTGGGCGGTCAGACGATTGACATGGACTTTGAAACCGGGGAAGTCTGGGTGGACGGAGAATTGCTGGACGAACCCTATGTGCACGAACAGATGTGGAAGCACGAGGACATGACATTTCCCGCGACTGTGCCGGAGGGCTGCGTGTTTGTCATGGGCGATAATCGGAACGGTTCGACCGACAGCCGCAATGCCCTGCTCGGTATGGTGGACGAACGGTACATTGTCGGGCATGTGCTTTTCCGGATCTGGCCGCTGAACGCCTTTGGCACAGTAGACTGAACCAAAACGAGGGAATGGAGTTTTCATGGATATTCAGTGGTATCCCGGCCACATGACAAAGACCCGGCGCATGTTGGAGGCGGAACTGGCTTCCGTGGACGCGGTATGCGAGGTCGTGGACGCGCGGATTCCCGCCGCAAGCCGCAATCCGGATATCGACGCCATCGCGGGACGGTTGCCGCGTCTCATTGCGCTCAACCGCGTCGACCAGGCTGATCCCGCAGCCACGGCGCGTTGGCGCGCCTGGCTTGAAGGGAAAGGATACCGTGTCATCGAGACGGACGGAAAGTCCGGCGCCGGCGTCCGGGCCTTTGAACCGGCCGCCCGCGCTCTGCTTGCGGAAAAATTGGCGCGGTATGCCGCCCGCGGGCAGAACCGGGTAATGAAGCTCATGATTGTCGGCGTACCGAACGTCGGCAAATCCTCGCTCATCAATCGGCTGTCCGGGAAAAAGTCCGCCAAAACGGAGGATCGCCCCGGCGTCACGCGCTCCAAGCAGTGGATTCCCGTCTCGGATCACATTCTGCTGCTTGACACGCCCGGCATTCTCTGGCCCAAATTTGAAGATGAAAAAACCGGGCTATTCCTCGCCTTTACAGGCGCTGTTCGGGATGATATTATGGACATGGAAACGCTTGCCTGGCATTTCATGCAAACGCTTACCCGTGTCGCGCCGCAGGCAATTTCCTCCCGTTACGGCATTCAGCTTTCCGGCGATGCCTGGGAAGATGTGCAGGCCTGTGCGCGGAAACGCGGATTCCTCATTTCCGGCGGTGAAGCAGACACAGAACGCATGTCCCGCGTACTGCTGGACGAATATCGGGCCGGAAAATTGGGCCGCATTACACTGGAATTTCCGGAGGACGTCCATGAAAGCAGCGCAGACTGACCTTTGGATATGGGAACGCGAGGCGAAAGCCGAGGGGTTTTCCGTCATTTGCGGCGTAGACGAGGCAGGACGCGGCCCGCTTGCGGGACCGGTTTATGCTGCGGCGGTGATTCTGCCCTTTGGCGAGGAAATTGCGGGGTTAAACGATTCCAAAAAGCTCTCAGAACGTCAGCGGGAATCCCTATATGAAGAAATCCACGCCCGGGCACTTGCCTATGCCACGGCATCGGCAGACGAACACGAGATCGATGAACTGAATATTTTAAACGCCGCGCTGCTTGCCATGCGCCGCGCGGTCGCAGCACTATCCCTGCGTCCGGAACTGGTGCTGGTAGACGGCAACAGAGACCCGGGATTCCCGGACGTCTCCGCGCGTACCCTGGTAAAGGGAGATGCGCGTTCGGCCTCTATTGCCGCGGCATCCATTTTGGCAAAAGTGGAACGAGACCGGTTCATGCTGCAAATGGCGCAGCGCTATCCGGAGTATCAATTTGCGCGCCACAAGGGATATCCCACGGCGCTTCACTACGAACTTTTGGAAAAATACGGTCCCTGCCCTATCCATCGCCGCAGTTTCCGCCTGGAAAAACGCCGATGAAAAACAGGGAAACCGGGCGTTTCGGCGAAAACGAAGCGTGCCGTTATCTCATGGAAAAAGGATATGAGATCATCGCGCGGAATTACCGCTCCCGTTTCGGGGAGATCGACTTGATTGCGCGCCGCGACGGTACCGTCGTCTTCGTCGAAGTCAAGACCCGCAGGGACAGTGCATTTGCAGAGGCCGCACAGGCCGTAGGGCCGGCCAAACAGGAAAAATTGCGGAAAACCGCGCTGATGTGGCTCTCGGAACAGGGAGAACAGCCCGCGCGTTTTGACGTGATTGAAGTCTATACGGGCGTTCCGCGCAGAACCGCATGGGGAGAGACATACCGCCCGCAGATTCGTCATATGGAAAATGCGTTTTAACCAGGCAACGGGAAAGGAAGGATTTATGCTTCCCTATTTTGACGCGCACTGTGATACCATTGCCGCCATAGCCCATCTCGGCGGCGAACTTTTGCACAATGACTACCATGTCGACCTGACGCGGTTGGAAACTTACGCGCCGCGTGCACAGGTATTCGCGCTTTTCGGCAATATCGGCGCGCAGGTGCAGGCCACGTGCAAAACCGAACAGGAGTTTGTAGACCGCGTCCGTGCCGGAGAAGTGCGGCCGGACGAAAGCGCCGCGGCGCTTTATCAAACGCTTCTTCATACCTTCCGTGTCTGTATGGCGGAAAACGACGAACGCGTCCTCCACTGCCGGACGGCAGCGGATCTCGACCGCGCCGCGCGCGAGGGAAAAACCGCCGTTCTGCTCGCCGTGGAGGGATCAGAGCTGCTCTATGGGCTGACGCCCGAGGACGCATACGAAGACGGCGTGCGTATTGTCACGCTTACCTGGAATTATGCAAACGATTTTGGGGGAAGCTGTGTTACAGGCGGCGGATTGACCGCAAAAGGCCGTGAATTTGTCCGGCGTGCGGGAGAATTGGGCATCGTCATTGATGTGTCGCACGGTTCCGACGAACTCTTTTTCGACGTGGCGGAAGCCGCAGGCGGGCCTTTTATCGCGAGCCACTCCAATTCCCGCGCCGTGCACCCGCACCGCAGGAATCTGACGGACGAACAGTTCCGCATACTTGTACAAAAGGGCGGCGTCGCCGGTATCAATCTGTATGCGGAATTTCTTACGGCAGGAACTTGCCGGATTTCGGACGTTGTCCGCCATATGGAACATTTTCTCAGCTTAGGCGGTGAACACGCGCTATGTTTGGGCGGCGATTTAGATGGTTGCCGCGACCTGCCGGAGGGGATCTCCGGCGTACAGGATGTCCGGCTGCTTGCCGACGAACTGGCCCGGCTTGGGTACTCGGACAGCCTGATAGCCGATATTTTTTATAATAACCTGTCCCGCGTCCTGCACGAGGTGATAGGCTGATAAGGTGGGATCTATATGAATTACACAAGTACTCGCAGCGCCATGATCGCTTCCTCCGCACAGGCCATTGCTTCCGGGATCGCGCCGGACGGCGGACTTTTTACTCCGACCAGCGTTCCGGCACTGACGGAGGCCGACCTGGTAAGTTTTCAGAAACTCCCGTATTCTGAGCTTGCCGCGGAAGTTCTTTCGCGTTTCATGGACGATTTTACAAAAGAGGAACTGTTGTCCTATGCCCAGGCGGCTTATGACACAGGGCGTTTTCTGCGTCCCGGTACGGACAGCCGCGAAGCCGCCGGTCTTGTAGAACTGAACCAGGGCGAAGAGCTTTTGGAACTTTTCTATGGCCCGACTGCCGCGTTTAAGGATATGGCGCTTCAGATCATGCCGCGCCTTTTGACCGCGTCGCTGAAAAAGCTGGGAGAACAGCGCAGCGTATGCATCCTGGTGGCCACGTCCGGCGATACCGGGAAGGCAGCGCTCGAGGGGTTCCGTGATGTGGAAGGCACGCGGATCGGCGTCTATTTCCCGGATGGCGGCGTCAGTGAAATTCAGCGCATGCAAATGGAAACCCAGGAAGGCGGCAATGTCGCAGTCTGGGCTGTGCGCGGGAATTTTGACGATTGCCAGACCGGCGTCAAAAAGATTTTTGCCAGCGAGGAGGCAAACCGCGCCATTGGCGACGCGGGAATCTTGCTTTCCTCCGCCAATTCCATCAACTGGGGGCGGCTTGCCCCGCAAATCGTCTATTATATCTGGGCCTACCTGCGGCTCTGCGAACGCGGAACCATTCGCATGGGCGACCCCGTTAACGTCTGCGTGCCGACTGGAAATTTTGGCAATATCCTGGCGGCCTACCTGGCGCGCCGGATGGGGTTGCCGTTTGCACGGCTGATCTGCGCGTCAAACGCCAATAACGTTTTGACGGACTTCATCAAAACCGGCGTTTACGACCGCAACCGCGACTTCCACCGTACGCTTTCCCCGTCGATGGATATCCTGATTTCCTCCAACGTGGAACGTCTGCTCTACTACCTTTCAAACGGCAATTGCGCTTACGTCGCCGGAAAAATGCGTGAATTGGCCGAAACCGGCCGCTATACGCTGGAAGGCCGCGTCCTCGCCGAATTGCAGAGCGTCTTTACGGCTGGTTTCTGCGATGACGAGGCAACTGCACACACCATTCGAGAAGTCTGGGAAGGCAACCACCATCTCATCGATACGCATACTGCGGTCGGCGTGCGCGTTCTGCGCGACATGGCGCCCGGCGGCGTGACAATTCTGGCTTCCACCGCGTCTGCCTACAAGTTTGCCGACGGCGTCCTAGCGGCGCTTGACGGCGAGCATTACGACGGGTTTGACGCAATCGACCGTCTGGCCTACCTGACGGGTTCTCCCGTCCCCCTGCCGCTGGAATCCCTGCGCGGCAGCGCCGTCCGTTTCGATACGGTGATCGACCGCAGCCGCATGGAATCTGTTGCGGTCAATTTCTGCCAGTTCTTTGATTTATAAGGAGCGCAGCGCGTGGCGTTATATACGATAGCGGACCTCCACCTTTCGCTCGGGACCGATAAACCCATGGATGTGTTCGGCGGATTCTGGCAGGGATATCAGGAAAAACTGGAAAAGAATTTTTCCTGCCTGTCGGACGAGGACACCCTGGTAATCCCGGGCGACCTCTCCTGGGGAATTGATCTGGAGGAAGCACTTCCCGATTTCCGTTTTCTTGACGCGCTCCCGGGCCGGAAACTGCTCGTGAAAGGCAACCACGACCTGTGGTGGGGAACCGTTGCCAAAATGCGCCGGTTTTTCGCCGCAAATGCCATTACAAGCATTGAATTTCTGCATAACAACTATCATATGTATCACGATACGGCGCTTTGCGGCACGCGCGGCTGGTTTTTTGAGGAGGAGACCGGCGGCGCGCATGACGAAAAAATTATGAACCGAGAAATTGGAAGGTTAAAAACCTCCCTGGATGCGGCAAAAAACGCGGGGGCGGCGCGCATATACTGTTTCATGCACTACCCTCCGATTTTCGGAAAGTATGAATGCCCGCAGATTGTAAAAATGCTCGCAGAATACGGCGTTTCCCGATGCTTTTACGGGCATTTGCATGCCCAGAGTCACAAAAGAGCATTTGAAGGACTGTACGGAGGCGTGGAGTATGTGCTTGTATCCGCGGATTATTTGAATTTTGCCCCTGTTTTGGTTATGAACTAAAAAAATAGTTGGCATAATCAAGAGAAATGTTGTATAATAAAATTTAGCAGAAAACTGCGTAAAATGAAGTCCACCGGAAAGGAGTCGCACCGTCGCGCAGCGTTACGGTGCGGGATAGTATGGAACTGAAGAAAAACGAAAAAGTCAATGGTTATACAGTAGAGCTGGAGATTGGCGTCGGACACGATGAATTTGAAGCCGCCCGCGAACAGGCGTATCGCAAAAACGTCGGAAAAATCACCATCCCCGGTTTCCGCCGCGGCAAAGCGCCCCGCAAAATGATCGAAAAAATGTACGGCTCCAACGTGTTTGATGAGGACGCCGTCAACATCGCGTTCCCCGCAGCTTATGAAGCCGCGATCGAAGAGGCCGGCGTCACGCCCGTCGACCAGGCTCAGCTTGATATCGTGGACCTTTCCGACGACGGCTTTACGTTCAAAGCAGTCGTTACCATCCGTCCGTCCATTGATGCCGGCGATTATAAATCCATCCGTATTGAAAAGCATCAGCATGAAATCACGGATGAGGACGTCGACGCAGAAATCCGCCGTATGGCGGAGCGCAACAGCCGGATCGAAACGGTTGAGCGCGAAGCGGCTTCCGGCGATACCGTCAATATCGATTACGAGGGATCTGTCGACGGCGTACCGTTTGACGGCGGCCGTGCGGAAGGCTATGACCTCCGTCTGGGTTCTGGCACGTTTATCCCCGGATTTGAGGATCAAATCATCGGACACAAAGCAGGCGATGAATTCGATGTCAACGTCACCTTCCCGGAAGAGTATCACTCCGCTGATCTGGCCGGCAAGAAAGCCGTTTTCAAAACGGTGCTTCACGAAGTAAAGGAAACCATTCTGCCTGAGATCGACGACGAGTTTGCCAAGGACGTTTCCGAGCACGATACGCTCGAGGAACTGAAAAAAGAAACCCGCGAGAATCTGGAAAAGGCAAATGAAGCGCATATCGAGCAGGAGTTTGAAGCTGATTTGATGGAAAAGCTTGCGACCCTGGTCACCGATGAAATCCCCGAAGTCATGTACGAAAACGCCATCGATAATATGGTGCAGGATTTTGCCTACCGCATGAGCATGCAGGGCATCAGCCTGGAGCAGTATCTGAGCATGACCGGTTCCACCATGGAACAGTTCCGCGCGAACTTCCACGATCGTGCCGTCCAGCAGGTGAAGGTTGGCCTGGAGCTGGAGGCAGTTGCAAAAGCCGAAGGCTTTGACGCTACAGAGGAAGAAATCGACGCCGAGTATGAAAAACTTGCTACTGAACAAATGCCTGTGGAGCAGGTAAAAACCTATTTGAACGCCGCGTCTGTACGCAGCGATATTATCACGGAAAAAACCATTAATCTCCTCAAGGAAATCGCGGCACAACCAGCTGAATAAAGAGAAATCCCCGCATGCGCGTATGTATGTGTCCAATTTTCCGTACATACTTTTAAAAAGGAGCGATACAGCATGAGTTTAGTCCCAATGGTCATTGAGCAGACGAACCGCGGAGAGCGTTCGTTTGATATTTTCTCTCGTCTTTTAAACGACCGCATTGTGTTTTTAAGCGAAGAAGTAAACGACACGACTGCGTCACTTGTGGTTGCCCAGCTTCTCTATCTGGAGAGCCAGGATCCCGATCGCGACATCAGCTTTTATATCAACAGCCCCGGCGGTTCCATCACGGCCGGCATGGCGATTTTTGATACCATGCGCTATATTAAAGCGGATGTTTCCACAATCTGCGTCGGCATGGCCGCCAGCATGGGCTCCTTCCTGCTGGCCGCCGGTACCAAGGGCAAACGCTTTGCCCTGCCGAACTCTGAAATTCTCATCCATCAGCCTCTGATGGGCGGATTGCAGGGGCAGGCATCGGATATAAAGATTCATTCCGACCATTTAATCCGCACACGCGAAAAAATGAACCGTATCCTGAGCGAAATGACCGGCCAGTCCTATGAGACCATCTGCCGGGATACCGACCGGGATCATTATATGACGGCGGAAGAAGCCATGCAGTATGGCATCATAGACCGCGTCATCACACAGCGATAACCATTTACCGGAAGGATTTCCGGACGTAATACCAGTTCTGAGGTGTCAAATGGCAAAAAACGACGACCAGCGGAATTTACGATGCAGTTTCTGCGGAAAAAGACAGGATCAGGTGGAAAGGCTCATCGTAGGTCCCAACGCATACATCTGTGACGAGTGCATTGGACTGTGTGTGGAAATTCTGAATGAGGGTAAGGACGACAATCCGGTCTCCCGGCGGCACAGCGAAACTTCCGCCCCGCCGGTGCTGATGCGTCCGCGGGAAATCAAACAGGTGCTCGACGAGTACGTAATTGGGCAGGATCGTGCCAAAATCGCGCTGTCTGTTGCAGTTTATAACCATTATAAGCGTATTTACTATGGTTCGCGTGATAACGACGGCGTGGAAATCCAGAAGTCCAATGTGCTGTTGCTGGGCCCCACCGGCTGTGGAAAAACCTTTCTGGCACAGACGCTGGCCCGTGTCCTGAAGGTCCCATTCGCCATTGCGGACGCGACAACCCTCACAGAAGCGGGCTATGTCGGCGAAGATGTGGAAAACATCCTCCTGCGCCTGATTCAGGCAGCGGATTTTAATGTGGAGCTGGCACAGCGCGGCATCATTTATATTGATGAAATCGATAAAATTGCCCGCAAAAGTGAAAATGTTTCCATCACGCGCGACGTATCCGGCGAAGGCGTGCAGCAGGCGCTTTTGAAGATTTTGGAAGGTACCGTTGCGAACGTTCCGCCCAACGGCGGACGTAAGCATCCGCATCAGGATTTCATTCAAATCGATACCTCGCAAATTCTTTTCATCTGCGGCGGCGCGTTTGACGGGCTTGATAAAATTATTGAAGCGCGTATGAATCAGTCCAGTCTCGGTTTCGGCGCAGAAATCCGTACCAAGGTAGAACGCAGCTCCGGCGATATCCTCAAGGATATTGAACCGCACGATATTTTGAAATACGGCATCATTCCCGAACTGGTCGGGCGTTTGCCTGTTATCACAACGCTTGAACCGCTTTCCCGGGATATGCTGGTGCGGGTACTCACTGAGCCGAAAAACTCCTTTGTGCAGCAGTATAAGAAATTGCTGCGGTTGGATGGCATTGAGCTGGATTTTGAGCAGGAAGCATTGGAGGCCATTGCCGACCTCGCTGTAAGCCGGGGAACGGGCGCGCGCGGCTTGCGCTCCATCATTGAAAACGTGATGGGGGAAATCATGTACGACGCGCCGTCTGATCCCACCATTGTAAAAATCACCGTGACCCGCGAGTGTGTGGACGGCAGCGAACCGCCCATCATGGTGCGCGATCCCTCCCTGCAGGACGGCGGACAGCGCCGCAGCCTGCCGCCTCGCCGGAACACGGCATCATAAGGAAATCAGAGACCGCCTTGATCAAGACGCGGCCGAGACAGGGGATCTCTGCCGCGGCCGCGTCTTTATGAATAGGCCCGGCTTGCCGGAACCGGGGAAAGGTTCCGTGCGCCGCCGTCTCTGATTTTTTCCTATTCCCAAATATTTTTTGAGGACTGAGACATGAATCAAACTATTACGCTGATGCCTCTGCTGCCGCTGCGCGGTTTGGTACTTTACCCCGAAATGATCCTGCACTTTGATCTGGGACGGGAGAGTTCTATTCGCGCCGCTGAATATGCCATGAGCAATCATACGCCGGTATTCCTGGTAGCGCAGCGCGACATCAAGGACGAAAACCCGGATTTTGACGCGCTTTACCGAATCGGCACTGTCGCGCAGGTGCGTCAAATTCTTCGTCTTCCCGGAAATGATGTTCGAATCCTGGTGGAAGGAGAAAGCCGTGCGCGCCTGCTCGGCGTTATGGAAGACGATTCTTTAAAAAAAGCGGAAATTGAGGTGCTCGATACCATTCCCGCGCCCATTGGAAATGCGCGCACAGAGGCGCTCTATCGCAGAATTCAGGAGACGTTTGAGTCTTATGCGGCTCTTGCGCCGCGCATGACGCCGGAAGTCGTGATGAACGTACTGGGCGCCGAAGATTTAGGACGCCTGTCCGACTATATTGCGCAGAGCATCCAGCTCCGCTATCAGGTGAAGCAGCGGATTTTGGAGCTCATCGATCCCATCCGCCGCGCCATGGAAATGATCTCCCTCTTGAAAGAAGAACTCGAGATTTTAACCATCGGACAACGAATTTCGCAAAAGGTTCGCGCCCAGATGGATAAAAATCAGCGCGACTATTTTCTGCGTGAGCAGCTTCGCGCCATAGAAGAAGAGCTGGGAGAGTTCGACGAAGACGATGACGATGATTCCTATCGTGAACGGATTCTGGCGCTCGGTTTGGAAAAAGAAAGTGAAGAGCATCTGCTGAAAGAAGCAAAGCGCCTCACCCGAATGCAGCCTTCCTCTCCGGAAAGCAACGTCATACATACGTATCTTGATACCGTGCTGGAACTCCCGTGGAATAAACGGGATCGTGAGCGCGCGGACCTGACAGCCGCCCGGCGGATTTTGGACCGCGATCATTACGGCATGGAAAAAGTCAAGGAACGTATTTTGGAATTCATGGCCGTACGGAAACTGAATCCCGGTTTGAAAGGCCAAATCATCTGCCTGATCGGCCCGCCAGGCGTTGGGAAAACTTCCGTCGGCGTCTCCATCGCCGAAGCGCTTGGCCGGAAATACGCCCGCCTGTCGCTCGGCGGCGTGCGGGACGAAGCCGATATCCGCGGCCACCGGAAAACGTATATCGGCGCCATGCCGGGACGCATTATGGCCGCCCTGGCGCGCGCGGGCAGCGCCAACGCGCTTTTACTCCTCGACGAAGTCGACAAACTGGGCGCCGATTATCGCGGCGATCCCTCGGCGGCGCTTCTGGAGGTGCTGGACCCGGAGCAAAACCGCGCCTTCCGCGATCATTATATCGAACTCCCCTTTGATCTCTCCGATGTGCTCTTTATTGTCACCGCGAATACGGCGGACACCATTCCGCGTCCCCTTCTTGACCGAATGGAAGTCATCGAAATGCCCGGTTATACAGACGAAGAAAAACTGCACATTGCAAAAGACCATCTTTTCCCACGTCAGCTGACGCGTCACGGCCTCAAGAAAACGCAGCTTCGTATTCAAGACGCCGCGTTTTCCGCCATTGCCGCGCGCTATACGCGTGAATCCGGCGTCCGGCAGCTGGAACGGGAAATCGCGAAAATCTGCCGCCATACGGCAAAACTTGTCGCGGACAACCCCGAACGGAAACGAACCCCCGCCACGCCTCCCAATCTCTCCGATCTTCTGGGCATTCCCATTTTCCAGCCTGTTTATGTCAGCCAGGCGGACGAATGCGGTGTGGTCAATGGCCTGGCCTGGACCTCGGTGGGCGGCGAAATGCTGGAGGTGGAAGTCAATGTCGTGGATGGCAGCGGAAAAACGGAGCTCACCGGAAATCTCGGAAACGTGATGAAAGAATCCGCGTATGCGGGAATCTCCTACATCCGCAGCCGGGCCAAAGCGTTGGGCATTGACCCGGATTTTTATAAAAAATACGACATGCACATTCATTTTCCGGAAAGCGCCATTCCGAAAGACGGCCCTTCCGCCGGGATTACCATCACCACCGCCCTGGTCTCTGCCTTAACCGGCCGTCCGGTACGGCACGAAGTGGCCATGACGGGCGAAGTTACTTTGCGTGGACGCGTCCTGCCCATCGGCGGCCTGCGGGAAAAGACCATGGCTGCCTATCGCGCGGGAATCCGTACCGTTATCATTCCGGAGGCAAACCGCAAAGATCTGGAAGATCTCGTCCCGGCCGTACGGGAACACCTGCAATTTGTGTTGGCGTCCCATATGGACCGCGTCTTGGAAGAAGCGCTCGTTATCCCCTGCCCTGCCTCGGATGCGCCATTGGACCTTTCCGATACGCCGGCGCAGGCGGTAGATCCTCTGGCAGAGCCTGCCTCCCATTCTACCTATGCCGATACCTTGAAACATTGAGGGAACCAACGTGATTCATCTTCAAAAAGCAGAATTTCTGCGTTCCGCCGCCGACCTTTCCGGACTGCCCAGAGACGGCCTTCCGCAAATTGTCTTTGCAGGACGGTCAAATGTGGGGAAGTCCTCTGTCATCAACTGCCTGTTGGGACGAAAAAACTTGGCGCGCACCAGTTCCGTTCCGGGAAAAACCGCCAATATCAATCTCTATGCCATCGACGGACAGCTTTACTTCACCGATTTGCCGGGATATGGGTTCGCGCAGGTAAGTCAAAATGAGCGCCGCCGCTGGGGAGAACTGATGGACCGGTACTTCGCCGGCTGCCGGGATATTGCGCTGGGTGTACTGGTTGTCGACCTTCGTCACAAACCGACGACGGACGACGTAGCCATGGCCTCTGTCTTCCGGCAACTCTCGCTGCCTTTTGTGGTCTGCGCAAACAAAGCGGACAAACTGGGCAAAACGCAGCTTGAAAACTGCCGCAACCTTGTCGCGGAGACGTTGGACGTCGCGGCGGATCGGCTGATCTTGTTTTCCGCCCTGAAAGGGATGGGAAAGCAGGAACTTTTGACGCAAATTTTTGCACATATCCCCAATACATGAGAAATACGGATTTGCACTCGGAAAACCGGCGCAAATCCGTACTTTTTTGCCGCAATTTCCCGTTTGTTTTCGCTTAGCACCGAAAAATCGGAAAAAATCGCCAAAATTCGACGCAATCATCCCCAGGAAAATGTAACAGTTGTATCAAAGCTGCGCCTATGTTATAATAAGGAAAATATATTTGGTCCCCGGTTGCCGTGCCGGACAGCTTTTCACAACACCATCTTGCAGCATGGAGGTCGTTTTATGGAATTACGCGAAATCAGAGACTTGTGTGAAAAAATTCGAACCAATATCAACCATGTCATCATCGGAAAGGAAGACGTGATCGATCATCTTTTGATTGCCATGGTGGCTTCCGGGCATATTCTTCTGGAGGACGTCCCCGGCACAGGGAAAACCATGTTGGCCAAGTCTACCGCCAAATCCTTATCCTGCGATTTCAAACGAATCCAATTCACACCCGACCTGCTCCCCTCCGATCTCTCCGGCATCAATTTTTATGATCAGAAGGCCGGCGAATTCCGCTTCCGTCCCGGCGCGATATTCACCAACATTTTGCTGGGAGACGAAATCAACCGCGCCACGCCGCGTACCCAGTCGGCGCTTTTAGAGTGCATGGAGGAACGGCAGGTCACCATCGATGGTGTGACGACACCGCTTGCAGCGCCCTTTATGGTCATCGCCACGCAAAACCCGGTGGAAACCCAGGGCACATTCCCGCTGCCCGAAGCGCAGCTTGACCGTTTTCTGATCAAAACCGATATGGGATATCCCTCCACGGAGGACGGCGTCAGCATACTCTCCCGATTCAAGTCTGAAAACCCGCTGGATGCCATGGAACCGGTCGCGACCGCAGCCGACATCATCGCGGCGCAGCAGTCCTATACCGCCGTCCATGTGTCACAGGGGATGTTAACTTATATTGTGCAAATTGCGGAGGAAACACGCCGCCATCCGGATATCATCCTGGGCGTCAGCCCACGCGGCACGCAGGCGCTCTTGAAAACCGTGCAGGTACATGCGATCCTCGCCGGACGTGATTTTGTCACACCGGACGATGTCAAGGCTATGATCCGTCCTGTTTTTGGGCACCGTATCATGCTGAAAAACAGTGCGCGTGTGAAAAAAGGCATGAATTTTGAAATTTTGGACTTCATTCTCTCCCGTGTGACCGTCCCGACGGAAGATCTCGAACACTGAGCGCGTCCCGGAAGGAGGTCAGATCATGTGGATCATTTCCCTTTTTTTCGCGCTGATCCTCGTTGCGGGGCTCCAAGTGTGGATTTTTTCACGCTTCAGCTTCAAACGGTTGACCTATCATCGTTCGTTTACGCCAAACGTTGTAAACGAAGGCGATACGGTAACCATGCTGGAAACCATTCGCAATGAAAAGCTGCTCCCGCTCCCCTGGGTCCGTATTGAAGCGGGAATCAGCTCCAATCTGATTTTTAGCGCGCAAAATACCCGCCGGAACAGCAGCCAGACACCGGACGCGCAAACCGCGCAGGACAATACCCAGGCCGCCGTGCGAAGCGATGCGCGTCAGTATCACCGCAGTATTTTTGCGCTTGGCCCCTATTCCCATGTCACACGCCGCCATAAGGTCACCTGTCCGCACCGCGGCTACTATTACATTCCCAGCGTTGCGGTCACCTCGGGCGATCTTCTGGGCCTTTCCAAGGGGAAATCTCACGAAATTGAGACGGACTCTCTGGTCGTAGTGTATCCCACGACAGTACCCATTGCGGACATTTTAAACAACCAGACCAGCTTTACCGGAGACGTCGTCGTACGGCGCTGGATCGTTGACGATCCCTTCATGATCCGCGGCGTGCGTGCCTATACCGGTTTGGAACCCTATAACCGCATCAACTGGAAAGCAACCGCCAAGACCGGAGAAATGCAGGTACACGATTTCGACTTCACCTCCGACATCCAGCTCATGATCTTCGTGAATATCGACATTTCCGCGGACCAGTGGGGCGCCGTAGTAGATGAAGCGCGCGCAGAACACGCGCTTTCCCTCGCGGCTTCCGTCGCACAGTATGCAATTGAAAACGGGATTGAAACTGGGTTCTCCACCAATGCCCGCATTTTGGACGATCAGGAAACCGTTGCGTATATCGAGCCGCGTTCCGGCAGTACACAGATCACGGAAATTTTTGATCTCATCGCAAAGCTTACGCTTATCCGGGTTGTCAGCTTCGGCACGCTTCTGCGCCAAGTGGTTTCCCAAGGCCTGAACAACTTGGACCTTCTTCTCATCACCGCATATACGGACGAACTTATCGACCAGCAAATTGAATTTCTTCGCACAGCCGGAAACCATGTGGAGATTCTCTCGCCGGAGGCTGTTGAGTCTCCCGTATCGGAGGAGGTGCCGTCATGATTCGCAAAAATCCTACCTTCCATGCGCTTCTGCATATTCTGGCAGAGTATTGTATGGTATTCCCGCTTCTGTATCTGATCAGCACCTTTATGACCGGCGTCATGTCCACCATTTTTCTGGTTATGATCCTCTGCTTTGCTCTGCTTGGATTTTTCACCAGAAGATTCATTCCTGTCCCGTGGCTGCAGCTGGCAATCGGGCTGCCTGCGTGTTTCCTTTTGGCGATCTGGCTCGGCCTGACCTTTGGTTCTCGCGCAGAACCTGTTACTTATATTTTTCCGGCCGTTCTGTCGCCGCTTGTCTTTTATCGCGGCAAACAACATGCGCAAAACGATTGGAACGCCATTTTGCCGACTTACGCGCCCTGCTTTATCATGATACTCAATTTTATCGTAATGGCGCTCGTCAATTATCTCGGCGCGCTCACGCCTTTTGCCGCCGTTTTGACGCCGGCAGGCATTCTTTCGCTCCTCTTTTCCTTCTTTGCCATGAACCATCTCAATCGCCGGAATCTCGCAGACAATCAACGGGCAGGAAGCCGAATTGCCACTGCGGTATCCAAAAGCCTCTCGCTGCAAAATCAAATTTTGCTCACCGTCCTGCTGGTCCTGGGCGCGCTGCTTTCCTGTATGCCCTGGCTGCTGACAGCTGCCGGCTACCTTTTTCAGTTCGTCAGTTTCCTCGTGGGACTGCTGCTGAATCTGATTTTGGCGCTGGTGCCACCCCTCCAGGGGAGCGTCTCAGAGCAGGATTCTGTACAAAACCCCATGGTGGGCGAAATCAACACCGCCTGGGACGGGTTCTTCAAGGTACTGGCCGGCATTTTCTTTGTGCTGGTCCTTGCGGTATTGCTCATCCTGCTCTTCCTCATCCTTCGCAAACTGATCAAGCTTCTGCGTTCTATCCTTCACAATATGCTGAAACAGGATGGCCTGATCGGCAACGGCGGTGAAAGTTTTGAAGACACGCAGGAATCCACCATTGACTTCCGCGACTTGCCGCGAAAATACTATGACAATTTTAAGAAAAAGTTCGCGCAGCTCCGGCGCGGAAAGCGCTGGAACGAGCTCCAGACGGAAAGCGAACGCGTGCGGTATCTCTACCGCAGCTCGTTAAAGCGCGCGGAGAAATCCGGTTACCACCACAAGACTTCCTATACGCCGCATGAGGCATTGGATGAAGCGGCGCAGGATCTGCCGCAAATCCAGCCCGTTCGGGAAGATCTGGCCGCGCAGTATGATCTGGTCCGGTATGCAGAGCGGGAACCGGCCCCCGGCAACGCCGAGCGGATCCGGGAACAATCCGGGCTTTAAACCACGTTGTTTTTCTTCCTGTATAAAAAAGACGGCGGGAACTTCTTGGTTCCCGCCGTCTTTTTTCCTGTCATGCCGTATGCGCGTCGATATGCGAAAGGAGGATGCGCTCCGCCTCGTCGTTCCATAAACCGCCGCCAGACGCAACTGCCTGCGCCAGAGCCGCAAAAAGCGGATCGTGCTTGCCAAGGCGCGGGAAATCCGCAATTGCCGTCAATGGCAGGTCGGCATGCGTATAAATCAGCTTCTTTCCGCCCGGAATTTCCGGCAAACGGCGCGTCGTCTCCGGAACGCAGGACAGTCCGCCGATGTGCGTCACCATGGAAGCGGGCGTAATCTTCCCCTCCGCCATCAGGTCAAGCGACTCGCGCATGTCCGACGTATTGCCGCCCGATGTCCCCACCACATGATGCGCCGAATAGTGCACATCGAAAAAGTTGAGTGACGCGGAAAAGGAAGTATCCGCCGGACCCGAGAAAAAGTTCAGGCATCCATCCTGCCCAAGCAGCCGGTCGCCCAGCTCCACCACTTCCCGCACCGGTGCGAATACGATTACATCGTCAAAATACCCGCCCGCTTTTTCCCGAAGTAACGCCGCGGGGTCTTCCATCCCACGCGTATTTACATAAGCGAGCCTCACGCCCTGGCGCGCGGCTTCCTCCACCGTATAGATGCTTTGGGCACGGGCAAGACGTTCTTCGTCTATGTCCGTCACGACCAGCACCGCAGGCCTGCGGCCGCAGTGCAGCGCATAGTCAATCGCGCCCAAACCCATCGGTCCCGCCGACGCCAGAAGCGCCATTCGTCCGCCCTCGCGGATTCCCATCTCGTGCGTATAGGAGAACGGCCTTGTATGATACATTGCGTGAAAGGTGCCGGCAATGCAGCTCATGGGTTCGGAGAGCGAGCCGCCGAAATAGTTCCCGCCGCGGTACGGAAGCAGGCAGTCCTGTTCCATGACGCACGCGGGCAGCACCACATATTCCGCACTGCCCCCGACATAGGGAAATGAATATCCCGGCGTGCGATAGGGGGCGTCGGGTAAATTTAACGCCACCTGCACGGTAAAACGTTCGCCTGGGGCATAGCGTCCCTGCCAGCGCCTCCCGATTTGGAGCAGCTCCCCGCAGAATTCATGCCCAATCATCACCGGGTGATCTGCCACATCATCCGGCACTCGTTTGTGCGCCGCACCCAAAACGCAGGCCTTATAGGACGACATGCAGATGGAATCCGTCACAATTTTAGCCAAAATTTCCTCTTCTGTAATTTCCGGCAACGAAACCGTTTCCAGACGCAGGTCTCCGGCCCCATGGAGCCTCACCGCTTTCGTCAGCACAGTCTTCACCTCCGCAGATCTTTTCGTCCCGATTATACGCCCATCGCCGGGCAAAAGCAAAACGTTTTTTAAAATTTCATCCCGGAAGCTGTCAAAGTCCCGGCCTGTTGTGTTATAATGAATTGTATTTTGATGTACACAGCACGCAGGCGGCATATAAAACTGCGATCCCGTCGGCGACGCGTTTTGGAACATTTTTTGAAAAGGAGGCTGTCTGATGAAAAACACCGCCCTCAATCTTCTGAAGGGTTTTTGCTATCTAGCCCTTTATCTGGCCTGTCAAACGGTCGCAACCTATCTCTTTTTATTTGCCGCATCCTTTTTTCTGGGGATGCAAAACCCTGCGCTGTTAGAGACGGATGCCGGCATGAATACGCTGATCGAGCAGGTCTACGACGCCACCCTTTCCCAGTCCTCGCTCATTCTCATTCTGGCCACAGCGATTTTCCTCTTGATCCTGACGGTCTTTTTCCGTGCCCGCGGCAAACGGTTGACGCAGGAAACCTGGCTCATCCCCGTACGCGTACAATCCCTCTGGCCGGTTGTGCTTTTAGGCGTCTCCTTGGCGGTTTTTATCTGTTACGCCATTGCCTGGATACCCTGGCCGGAAAATCTGCTCCAATCGTATGAGGAACTGTACGCCGTTTCCAACGACGACGGTGTGATTTGCTTTCTGGCCACAATTCTCTTTGCGCCGATTCTGGAGGAACTTACCTTCCGCGGCTTGATGTTTACGCGCTTCTGCCGGGCCATGCCGGCGCCCGCGGCACTGATTTTGACTTCCACCATCTTTGGCGCCATGCATGGTACGCTTCTATGGGCGTCTTACGGGTTCATCGGCGGCGTTGCCATGACGCTGGTTTTTATGAAATACCGTTCGCTCCTGGCGCCCATGTTGATGCACGCCGTTTTCAATCTCGTCGGCGGCTATCTGATTGCCTGGATGGTGTTTCCCTCCGCACTCTATGACATTGCCTGTTTTGGCCTTTCACTTGCGGTTTTGGCCGGCACAGGGCTCTACCTGTACCGGATGCCGCGCAGCCGGATTGACCGTGTGCCGTTTTCCGATTCTTCTTCGGCCCTGTAACCCCATGCTTCGGATGGAAAAACGCCCGCCCGGAAGCATCCCGGACGGGCGTTTCAAACTTTATTTCCTCAGCAGCGTTAAAAGCGCCTCTTTGCTCTGCACGCCGATCGCGCTGGCCGTAACGGTCCCGTTTTGAAATACCGCAACAGTCGGTACGCTCATCACCCCATAGCGCGCAGCCAGTTCCGGGCTTTCGTCCACGTCCACGCTGCCCACCTTAAAACCATCTGCCTCGCGTCCCAGCTCCGCAATCACGGGATCCAACATACGGCACGGCCCGCACCACGACGCGCGAAAATCCACCAGCACCGGCTCCCGGGCGGAAAGCACTTCCTGTTGAAAATTTTCCTGTGTGAATACCATCATTCCTTCATCCTTTCGCAATTGGTCCTACGACGACGACGCGCTCCGCGACAAACGGTGTGCAGCCGCGTCCTCTTTGCCAGCATCTCCGCAAATTCACACTTTTATACGCGGAAGGAATCCCTGACTTTTTTCTTTGGAGGCTGTCATGCGAACGATTGAACTGCTTGCGCCGGCCGGCGATTTGGAATGCCTGGAGACTGCGCTATATTTTGGCGCGGATGCCGTCTATGTCGGCGGACCGATGCTGCAACTCCGCGCGGCAAACGTGGGCCTTACGATGGCGCAGCTCGCCCAAGCCGTCGAGACGGCACATCATGCCGGGCGGAAGCTCTACGTCACAGTAAACTGCTTTGCGCAAAATGAAGAAATTTCGGAAGCCGGGCCCTATGCGCGGGAACTGTCCGCGCTTGGGGCGGACGCCGTCATAGTCTCCGATCTCGGCCTGATTTCTGAAATTCGAAAAGCGGCGCCGTCACTGCCGATTCACGTCAGTACGCAGGCCAACTGCTGTAATTATGCCGCCGCACAGGTTTATCACGCGCTTGGTGTTTCCCGCATCGTCCTTGCGCGCGAGATGACGCTTCCCGCCATTGCCGAATTACGGAGACAGGTCCCGGAAGAGTTGGAACTGGAGACGTTTGTCCATGGCGCCATGTGCATGGCGTACTCAGGCCGCTGCATGATCAGCGCCTACCTGACGGGACGAAGCGGCAACCGCGGTGCCTGTGCGCAGCCCTGCCGCTGGCGTTACACGCTTCAGGAGGAAACACGCCCGGGGGAATATTTCCCGGTATGGGAAGACGAACGCGGCGCTGCCCTGCTCAGTTCGCGTGATTTATGCGCCATATCGTTTCTGGACCGTCTGGCAGAGGCCGGCGTCACCTCCTTCAAAATTGAGGGCCGCATGAAATCTCCCTTTTATGTTGCCACAGTGGTACGCGCCTACCGCCAGGCTCTGGACGCCCTCGCGCGCGGGGAAATGCCGGACCTTCCCACGCTTTTCGCAGAACTGCATACAGTCAGCCACCGTACGTTTTCGCGTGGATTTTATTTCGGGGAAATCCCCTCCGAATCTGCCGCGGACGATGGGTATGCGCAGGATTGCGTCTTCGCCGGGGTAGTACGCGCGGCAGAACCGGGGTTCATCACCTTCGAGCAGCGCAACCGGATTCGTTCGGGTGACCGGGTGGAGGTTCTCTCCCCCTCGCGCGCCGGCGACGCGTTCACCATGGGAACCATGACAGACCCGCAGGGACTCCCCACCGACGACGCGCGTCTCCCCGCGGCGCTCTATCGCGCAGCCTGTCCGTTTCCGCTTTCGCCAGGCGATATTCTGCGGCTGCGGCGTTCCAAAACACGTACTTAAATACCAAACCCCCGCACGCCAACTCTTTGGCGTGCGGGGGTTTTTAGACTATTTTTTAATCAAGCTGGGATGTATACAATTCATAATACCGGCCATGCAAGGCAAGCAGTTCCTCGTGTGTACCATTCTCCACGATTTGTTTGTCCGCAACATAGAGAATCCGGCAATTCTTAATGGTGGACAGACGGTGCGCAATGATGAAGGAGGTACGTCCCTTTAACAGCGCCTGCAATCCCTGCTGTACCAGCAGCTCTGTTTTGGTGTCGATGGCTGAAGTCGCTTCATCCAGAATTAAAATCCGCGGATCGGCAAGCAGCGTACGCGCGAAACTGATCAGCTGACGCTGACCGGCGGAAAGCGACGCACCGCGCTCTTTCACTTCCGTGCGGTATCCGTCCGGCAGCTGACTGATAAAGTCATCCGCATGGACCGCACGCGCCGCCGCATACACTTCTTCATCCGTGGCGTCCAGACGGCCGTACCGGATGTTATCCATGATGGTGCCGGTGAACAGGAACGTGTCCTGCAGCATCATACCCATCTGCGAACGCAGGGAGGAAATCGTAACGTCATAGATGGAATGTCCGTCTATCGTGATGGACCCCTCCTGAATGTCATAGAATCGGGCAAGGAGACTGACCACCGTACTCTTGCCTGCGCCCGTAGGCCCGACCAACGCGATGGACTCACCGGGTTCCGCGCATAAATTCATGTGTTCCAACACATTGACGTCTTTTTCATAGGCAAATGTCACGTCGCGGAATTCCACGCGGCCTTTCACCTGCGGGAGGTCATAGGCGCCCTCGTGGTCGTCAATGGAAATCGGCTCATCCAATACCTGGAAAATACGTTCCAGATACGCCGTCGTGTTAATCAGGTTGTTATACAAATTGCCGAGCGTCTGGATCGGCGTCCAGAAACGGAACACATAACCGATAAACACTAAGATTGTACCGAGCGAAATATCTGCAAAGATATTGGCCGCCGCCGAATAGTAAATCCCCAACTTGACCGTGTTGGAGAGCAGGGAAATCACCGGCCAAATGGTCCCGCTGATTAGAACCGCTTTCATCCAGGCATTTCGCACTTCCTGCGCCAGTCCGCTATAAATTTCATAGTTGACGGCTTCACGGTCAAAGCTCTGCGTGACCTTCATGCCATTGATGGACTCATGTAAGTAGGCGTTGATATTGGAATTTTTATTGGAGAGTTTTTGCCTGGCGCGGCGCTGTGGGGATTTTACCAGCACAATGAAGATGACGAAGATCGGCATGGTCGTCAATGTCAGCAACGTCAGCTTGGTGCTTGTGATAAACATGAAAATAATGATTGCCGTCAGGCTGAAAAGTTCCAGAATAATATTGACGATACCGTTTGAGAGAAAATCTGCCACGGAGTTGACGTAGTTCACCACGCGGGTCAGGATTTTCCCGTGTGGACGGGAGTCATAATAATCAAACGGTAGTTTCTGCAAATGTTCAAACAGGTCGCGGCGAATTTCTGAAATAATCGTCTGTCCCACGCGGTTGGTAATCAGGACACGCCAGCGGTTAATCAGGATAATCAGCGCCACAATCACGACAAAACAAGCCGCCATGATAAACAGCCCGCGCACGTTCCCGGCTGGAATGTACTCATCTACCACCAATCCGGAGAACTGCGGCGTAATCAGGCTCAAAATCGTGGAAATCACGCTGAGGAACAGTGCAAAAAGCAAGCTTTTTCCATAGCGCTTTATGTACTTGAAGGACCGTTTCAGATGAGTCGCGTCAAATGGAGTATCCAGTTCCTCGTCTACGTTAAATTTGTTTCGTTTTTTCCGGACGTCCATCAGTTGACACCCCCTTCTTCGGTGATGCCGTTTTGCAGGCAGTACACGCTGTAGTAATAACCGCGTTTTTTCAGCAGCTCCTCATGCGTCCCATACTCAGACACACGGCCGTTTTCCAGAATATAAATACAGTCGGCCTCCTTGACGGAGGAAATTCGCTGCGCGACAATCAGCGTTGTCGCCTTCTTCTTTCTGGCACGCAGCCGCTCCTGGATATAAGCCTCCGTATCCATATCAACGGCGGAGGTCGTGTCGTCCAGAATCAAGATCGGCGTATCATACGCCAGCGCGCGAGCCAACGCAATACGCTGTTTCTGTCCGCCGGAAAGGCCGACGCCGCGTTCTCCGATGACCGTTTCATATCCGTCCGGCGTACGGCGGATAAAGCCGTCCGCGTCCGCGTCTTTTGCACAGGCAATCACGCGTTCCTCCGGCATTTCCGGATCACCATAGGAAATATTGGCGTCAATCGTCTCGGAAAACAGGAACACATCCTGCATACTCATTCCCACAATCCCGTGCAGCGCGTTCAGCTCATACTTTCGCACATCGACGCCGTCGATAAACACCCCGCCTTTTGAGACGTCCATAAACCGGGGAATCAGGGAAATCAATGTCGTTTTGCCGCAGCCCGTCGGCCCCATGATGCCGATGGTTTGCCCCGCCTTTGCCTTCAGATTGATATCCATCAATACCGGCGCTTTGCCCGACGGATATTTGTATTCTACATGGCGAAACTCGATTTCACCTTTGGGCGAATCCGGGATGTAGGGCTGTGCCTGATTTTCAATATCCGGCTTGGCATAGTAAATCGTCATGATTTTTTCCGCGGAAGCCAGAAAACGCTGATAGTCGTTGATGACCGTACCGATCATATTCATGGGACCATTCAAGCCCCACGCAAGGGATAAAAACAAACTCAAATCACCCAGCGTCATGGTGCCATTAATGCAGAAAATGCCGCCGAACAAAAGCAGGATCACCGTTAGGCAGTTGGAAAAGCCGTCCAGAATCGGCGCGTACCGCTGCCAGGTACGAACCGTATTGATGGAAGCGTTGCGGAACGCCTGATTTTTTTCCTCAAACCGCTCAATTTCATAATCCTCGCGCACAAACGCCTTTACGACACGATTACCCGAAATATTTTCCTGCACCAGGGTATTCAACTGAGACACGCACTCACGCACACGGTCATGCGCCGGACGCATATTGCGCCGTACCTTAATCGTCAGGAAAACCGTGAACGGGGTAAACACAAGCGCCATCAGGGCAAGCTGCCAGTTGTAAAAAAGGAAAATCACCAGCGTCGCGATAAAAGTCAGGAAGTTGGTGATTGATTGGGGAATCAGAAAAATTGTAAAATGCCGCACCCAATCCAGGTCGCCGGTCAATTTCATCATCAAATCGCCGGTGCGGTTTGCTCCGTAATAATTCTGATCCATTTTCTGAAGTTTTGCATAGAGCTGCTTTCGCAAATCGCGCTCCGTATTCTGTGAGCCCAATTCCAACAACAGCTGCGACGTGTACGTGCAGATGACAAAAAGCACTGCACAGGCAATCGCGCCGATACACAACGGCATCAATTTTTCCGCCTGTCCGCCCTCAATGACATCGTCAATAATCTGCGCATACAGGATCGGTCCAATGACATTGAATCCGACGCACAACATGCTGAGCAACATGCCCACGACCATTTTCCCCGTGTTTTCACGCGCGGTACTCATGACCCATCTCACAGGACCCATGTGACATTACCTCCTCACTTTTCTCCCTGTTTTAGGGGCGCACCCGGCATCTGGCCACCGCATCCGCTTGGAAGGCCGCGCGTTGCAGCGCTGCCACTCTCCACCGGGAAAAAGCCGACGGAAAGCCGGCGCTCCTATTGCGGCACCACACCGCCATTTTTCTATTATGGTTAATGATACGCGCCATTTTTGGAAATGTCAAGGAATGAAAGGCGTCATATTTCGCAATTATTCCACCACATTTTCTGTATTTGTTTATATTTTAGCAATAATTTTACCGAATTTCAGCCAAATAAACAGAAATTACAGAATTAACCCTTTGGGGCTTTTTTGACACGGAAGTCAAGCAGTATTTACTTTTATGGTTTAATATGATAAAATATTACGGAGAGGGGGCGCCGGCCATGAACGATAAATTACGAACAGAACAAATGGACGCGCTTTTCAACGCGATCCTTTCCTTGAAAAACAAAGATGAGTGCTATGCTTTTTTTGAAGATTTATGTACAGTCACGGAACTGAAAGCGATGGAACAGCGGTTTGAAGTGGCGCTCCTGCTGTCAAAGGGGCATGTATATGGCGACGTTGTCCGCACCACCGGCGCATCCACGGCAACCATCAGCCGTGTCAACCGCAGTTTGAACTACGGCAGCGACGGATACCGAACCGTAATTGCGAGGCTTGAAGAAAATGGAAGCCTATAGCGCACTGGCGCCTTATTATGATGCGTTCAACCGCGATGTACCGTATGACGGGATATTGCGGTTTTATCAGCGGCTTTTTGCCCGCGCGGGTATTTCCCCGCAGCTGGTTTTGGATCTGGCCTGCGGCACCGGCGCCATGAGCATCCGTCTGGCGGCAGCGGGGTATGAAGTCATTGCAGCGGACGCATCCTCGCAAATGCTTTCCATTGCCTCCGCCCGGCCGGTTCCGGAAAATGCCATTGCGCCTATCTACCTCTGCCAGCGGATGGAGCGGCTTGATCTTTACGGCACGATCGATGCAGCCGTCTGCTGCCTGGACGGTGTCGGTTATGTCACAAAACCGGAAACGCTCGCCCGCGCTTTTTCGCGCGTCCGTCTTTTTTTAAATCCCGGCGGTGTCTTTATTTTCGACGTCAACAGTGCCTACCGTCTGCGGCATTTGGACGAGCAGGCGTTTACGCGGGAGTGCGAACGCGCCTTTTGTGTATACCAGGCGGATTACTCCGAAAAAACCAAACTGCTCACCTATACACTGGACCTGTTTGAGCAGGAAGGCCGTCTATACCGTCGTTCGACGGAATACCATAGAGAGCGTGCCTACGAAGCGCAGGAATTGATATCGATGCTGCTGTCCGCCGGATTTTCCGAGGTGGAACTTTTTGGCGATTGCCGGGAGGCTCCGCCCGAACCGGATGAAGGCAGACTCTTTTTTCTTGCCAAAACCTGAAAAAACGCCCCGAAGTCCGGGGCGTTTTTCTTTATGCTTCTTTTACCGCTTTATAATAGACCTGGTTAATCTCCACGGCGATTTCCTCATACTGATTGTCGTCTTTCAGCCGGAAAACGCGGGTGCCTTCATCCAGGCCTACCGCGTCGCCGTCCTCAGCGGGCGTGTCCGTCACAATGCTGGTAATGCTGAAAAGCTCTACGCCCACTTCGTCTGCGCTCAACGTCTCATTCGTCACTTCATATAAGTTGCCGTTGTACATCACCCGACGGACCTCGGAAGTTCCATTCGGTTTATCGTCCTCATCCTTAATATTGTTGTCCGGAACAGTTCCGACATCGTTATCTTTGTCGGGATTGTTGGTTTGATTGTCTTCGTGATTGGTGTCGTTATTGGTGTTTCCGTTGTTCATACCGCCGTTATTCGTTCCACCGTTGTTATTTTCATTTTCCGTGGTTCCCGGCGTCTGATTGGTGTCGTTGTTTTTGCCGTCGTCCATGCAGGCCGTCAGGGACAGCGCCAGCAGGGCCGCCATCAAAAGTGCTGCTAGTCTCATTTTAAAAACTCTCCTTTTTCAGTTTTCACGCATAGTATTTCCGGTATCTGGGACATTTTATGCCGTCAAATTTAACCAAAATCAAGAAAAAGCCGTCCTCTTTTTCCGCATAGCCTTGCATCACCCAAAATCTGATGGTATACTGATACCGGTTTATTTTCAAAATATAAAAAGGAGGGACGATTATGAATTCCGCAAAGATACGGAAACTCGTCCTGGCGGCGTTTTTTGCCGCCGTTATATTCTTTGGCACATTTTTAATTAAAATCCCCATCCCCAATGGATATATTCACTTCGGCGATGGGTTTATCTCTATTGCCGCGGCGCTGCTCCCGTTGCCGTATGCGATGGCTGCCGCCGCAGTCGGCGGACTGCTCTCCGATTTGATCGCCGGGTTTGCCGCGTATGCGCCCTTTACCGCAGCTGTAAAGCTTTTGATTGCGCTGGTTGTTGGACTGATTCTCCGCAAAAACGTCTTTGTCGGACGGCTGCTCGGACAAACCACAGAAAAGGGCGGGTTTTTCCCGCTTATAATTGCCTGTCTGGCAGGCGGCGCTGTCAATGCCGGCGGATATTTCATCACCGATTGCATTCTCTATAGTTTTGCGGCAGCCATCTCCGCGCTCCCGCTCAACTGTCTGCAATCTGCCTTTGGAATCGCCGTATTCTTCCTGTTCCTCCCGGCTTTTGCAAAGGCTTTTGCCCGTTTTCATTCGGAATCCTGATTGTTTGAGGAAAGGAACGCTATGCTGGAAAAATTGTCCGGGATTGAAGAGCGGTTTCGCGCCATAGAGGCTCGGCTTTCGGAGCCGGACCTTTATGAGGATCCTGCGGAAGCCGCAAAACTGTTAAAGGAACAAAAAGAACTTACGCCCATCGTCGAAGCATATCGCGCCTACTGCCGCGCCGCGCAAACGGCGGAAGAAAGCCGCGAGCTGCTCTCCGGAGAGGATCCTGATTTGCGGGACTTGGCGGAAGAGGAACTGCGTGACGCACAGGCAGAGATGCAGCGCCGCGAGGAAGAGCTGAAACGCCTGCTGCTCCCCCGCGATCCGAACGACGACCGCAATGTCATTGTAGAAATCCGGGGCGGCGTCGGCGGGGAGGAAGCCGCCCTGTTTGCCGCAGACCTGTACCGTATGTACAGTATGTATGCGGAACGCAAAGGCTGGCGGATTGAGGTTTTGAATCTCAACGAAACGGAAATCGGCGGCATCAAGGAAATCAGTTTTCTGGTAAACGGACATGGCGCCTATTCCCGCTTGAAATTTGAATCCGGCGTCCATCGCGTCCAACGCGTCCCGGAAACGGAATCCGGCGGACGGATTCACACTTCCGCGGCATCTGTCGCGGTGCTCCCTGAGGCAGACGAAGTGGAAGTGGAGATCAATCCCAACGACTTGCAGATTGATACCTACCGCTCCTCCGGCGCGGGCGGCCAGCACGTCAACAAAACCGAGTCCGCCATTCGGATTACGCATCTTCCCACGGGCATTGTGGTGGAGTGCCAGGATGAGCGCAGTCAGTTTAAAAACCGCGACCGTGCCATGAAGGTTCTGCGTTCCAAATTATACGAAGCCAAACGGGAAGAACAGAACTCCAAAATTGCTGCAGAACGCCGCAGCCAGGTGGGATCCGGGGATCGCAGTGAACGAATCCGTACCTACAATTTCCCGCAGGGCCGCGTCAGCGATCATCGGATCGGACTGACGCTCCACAAGATTGACGCCATCCTCTCCGGTGATTTGGACGAATTAATCGACGCGCTCGTCACCGCCGATCAGGCCGAACGGCTGAAAGCCTCTGGGGAAGCGTAAGCCGTCCAAACAGAATACGGAAAAACAGGCTTCGCCTGTATAAAAAAACGCCTCTCGGTCTACAATTCCAGTAAAGACCGGGAGGTGTTTTGGCATGTTGAAACAAAAGACCCGCGCGTATCTTACCCGCTTGGAAAGCGCGCTGTGCATTGGCCTGGCTGCCGCCATTCTGTTTGCCGCCGCCGGGATACAAATGCAAACGGCGTTGGCCGATAAAATGCTCCGCCTGCACGTCATTGCCAATTCCGACAGTGCAGAGGATCAGGCCCTGAAATTAAAAGTCCGCGACAGCGTTCTTGCCGAAGTGGAACGTCTTACCGCAGACGCCGGAGATGTCGGCACAGCGCGTCAGGCCGTCGAATCGGAGCTGGATGTAATCCGGCAAGCGGCGGAAGAAACCGTTTTAGCGGAAGGATACGCCTATGACGTCCGTCTTTCCCTGGGCGAAACCGATTTCCCCACTAAAGAATACGAGGGATTTGCGCTCCCGGCAGGCCGTTACGATGCGCTGCGCGTGATGATCGGGGAAGGCAAAGGGCAGAACTGGTGGTGCGTCCTGTTCCCGCCTTTTTGTACCACAGCCGCCTTTGAAGAAGAAGCCATAGCGGCCGGGCTGGACGAAGAGGAAATTCGCCTTATGAGTTCCGACGGGGAATACGAACTGCGCTTTCGTCTGATCGAATGGATTGCCCATCTGCGGGAAATTTTAGGGGTTTAAAGGCGGTGTGCCGCCGCAAAGACGGCCGGCACTTTGCAAAAAGACCCTCGTATTCGTTGTGGAATCTCTATAAAACCCGACCCGCCTTAGGCTGGGTTTTCCCGGCATTATGGAAATTTTCTGAAAGAGCGGGCGTTATGGAAGATTTTCCACTTGACAAATCGTTGGACCATGTTATAATAAAACCAATTTCATAACGAAAACCGTAGATTGAAAAGAGTAGTAGGGACATAGGTTTCCCACAGAGAGCCGCGGAGGGTGGGATCGCGGCGGAAGCAGTCCGTATGAATGGATTCAAGAGGGTGAAAAGAAAGGTGCTTCGGCGCTGAGTAATGTTCAACGGGGACTCCACCCGTTATCCGGGGAGCACGTATGATAGTACGTGAAAAAGAGCGGGCGTTTTTGAACGTCAAATTAGGTGGTACCGCAGAAGTATTTTAAGCTTTTGTCCTAAATGCAGGACAAAAGCTTTTTTTGTTGCCGTTTTTCCCAGTCACCCAGTTTTCTTGAAGAAAGGATGTCAGTCAGATGAAAAAAGGACGATTTTTAGACTTTGGTGGGCAGTACGCCCCCGAAACCATGATGAGCGCGCTCAACGAGCTTGAGGATGCCTACGAGCGGTATCGCGCCGATCCGGGCTTCCGCGACGAGCTCTCCGCGCTGCTGCGCGACTACGCCGGACGTCCGTCACGGCTCACCTTTGCGGAAAAAATGACGCGGGATCTGGGCGGCGCAAAAATTTACCTGAAACGAGAAGATTTGAACCACACAGGTTCCCATAAAATCAACAATGTTTTAGGGCAGGTGCTGCTTGCCAAAAAAATGGGGAAAACGCGTGTGATTGCCGAAACCGGCGCGGGCCAGCACGGCGTTGCAACCGCCACGGTCGCAGCTTTGATGAATATGGAGTGCGAAATCTTCATGGGCGAGGAAGACACAAAACGCCAGGCACTGAATGTCTACCGCATGAATTTACTTGGTGCAAAAGTCCACGCCGTCACAAGCGGGACCGGGACGCTGAAGGACGCGGTCAACGAGACGATGCGTGAGTGGGTTTCGCGCATTGCGGATACCCATTACGTCCTGGGGTCCGTCATGGGACCGCATCCCTTCCCCACAATTGTGCGCGACTTTCAGAAAATCATCGGCGAGGAAATCCGCCGTCAGGTATTCCGCGCGGAAGGCCGTCTTCCCGATGCCGTTATTGCCTGCGTGGGAGGCGGGAGCAATGCCATGGGCGCCTTTTATGATTTTCTAAACTACCCCACCGTCCGGTTGATCGGTTGTGAAGCCGCCGGCCGCGGTATCCATACGCCGGAAACCGCCGCCACCATTGCAACCGGCAAACTCGGGATTTTTCACGGCATGAAGTCCTATTTCTGCCAGGATGAATACGGCCAAATCGCACCGGTCTATTCCATTTCCGCCGGGCTGGATTATCCCGGCATCGGGCCGGAGCACGCCATGCTCTATGCCTCCGGCCGTGCGGAGTATGTCCCCGTTACCGACGACGAGGCAGTCGCCGCTTTCCGGTACCTCTCCCGTATGGAGGGCATTATCCCGGCAATCGAAAGCGCACACGCCGTTGCCTACGCCATGCGTCTGGCACCGGAAATGCGTCCGGATCAGATTCTGGTTGTCAATCTTTCAGGGCGGGGCGATAAAGACGTCGCAGCCATCGCCCGGTATCAAGGAGTGGAATTGTATGAATAACATCAAACAGGCTTTTCAAAATGGCAAAGCTTTTATCGCCTTCCTGACCGGCGGCGATCCGGACCTTGCAACAACGGAAGCCCTTATTCCCGTCATGGAGACCGCAGGCGCGGACCTCATCGAAATCGGCATTCCATTTTCCGACCCCATTGCCGAAGGGCCTGTGATTCAAGCGGCGAGCGAACGCGCGCTTGCCGCAGGCTGTACGGTGGATCGTCTCTTTGACATGGTGGCGCGGGTTCGGAAAACCGTCAAAATCCCGCTTTTATTTATGACTTATGCCAATCCCATTTTTGCTTACGGCGCCGAACGCTTTATGAAACGCTGCCGTGATTGCGGAATCGACGGAATCATCGTCCCCGATGTCCCCTTTGAAGAACGGGAAGAATTTCAGTCGGTCTGCCGGGCGTACGGGATCACGCAAATTTTTCTCGTCTCTCCCACCTCGCAAAAGCGCGTAGCGGAAATTGCGCGGGAGTCCGAAGGCTTCCTTTACTGCGTTTCCTCGCTTGGCGTCACCGGCGTGCGTACGGAATTGCAAGATAATATCGCGGAAATCATCCGCACTGCGAAAAAGGTGACGGATACCCCGTGCGCCATCGGATTCGGAATTTCCACGCCGGAACAAGCCGCACACATGGCTTCCTACGCCGACGGTGTGATTGTCGGCAGCGCCATTGTTTCCCTCATCGCCGAACATGGACGAAACAGCGCCGACGCTGTTCGCGACTATGTCGCAAGCATGAAAAACGCCATTTCCTGACAGGAGGATACCAGCATGTATCAAGAAATTCTCACCAAACTGACATCCCATACAGAATTATCGGATACGGAAATTTTTGATCTGATTTCCGCCATCCGCCGCGACGAGATCAGCGATGTGCAAATCGGCGGGTTTCAGGTCGCGCTGCTCATGAAATCCCCCACGCTGGGCGAAACATCCGCCATCGCGCGCGCCATGCGCGAAAACTGCGTGCGATTGAGCCCCCGCGTCTCAGAGCCTCTCATGGACACCTGCGGTACAGGCGGCGGACTCAGCACCTTCAACATCTCGACCGCTACCGCCATCGTGGCCGCCTCCGCCGGAATCCCGGTCGCCAAACACGGAAGCCGTTCCATTTCCAGCCTGTCCGGCAGCGCGGACGTACTGGAGGCGCTCGGCGTCAATATTAATCTTTCGCCGTCCGCCGTAGAACGCATGATTGAGGACATCGGCATTGCCTTCCTCTATGCGCCGCTCTTCCACCCGGTCATGTGCAAAGTCCTCCCGCCAGAAACAGAATTGGGCATCAAGACCATTTTCTACACCATTATCGGCCCCCTGATTAACCCCGCCTTTGCCTCCCGCCATATCCTGGGCGTTTACAAACCGGAACTTTTGGATATCGTCACTTCCGTTGCGCGTGACTTGGGATATACCGACGCGCTGTTCGTCCATGGCCTGGACGGTCTTGATGAAATTTCTCTGATGGGTAAAACCCGCGTCAACGAATTGCGCGGGAACCGCGTCCGTACTTATGAAATTGCGCCGGAAGACTTTGGCCTTTCCCGTTGCGCACTGGAAGACATCAAAACCGGCACGCCGGAGGAAAACGCAGCCTGTATCCGCGGCGTTTTCTCCGGAAAAGTTACCGGTCCGCGCCGGGACGCCATTCTTTTCAACGCGGCGGGCGCGCTTCTCATCGGAAACCGCGCCGACTCTTTCCAGGAAGGCATTACGCTTGCGCGGGAACTCATTGATTCCGGAGCTGCCGAACGCAAGCTGCGGGATCTCTCCGAAGTCTCTCATTCCTATCAGGGGGAATCGTGATGAACGGCCGGTTTTCCGAGGCGCTGTTGGGGCAACAAGCCGCCGGGTTTTTCCCGGTCATCCCGGATATGAAAGTGCGGTCTCCCGGCGAAGGGGCGCTTTTGGGAGATCGCCGGGTGGAAGACTATGCCGCCGGTTTGCAGGCGGCCGGCGCGTGCGTTTTTTCCGTCGTCACAGAGCGCAGCCGGTACGGCGGGTCGCCGGATCTTCTTTCCAAAGTAGCTGCACTCGGCCTGCCTGTCCTACGCAAGGATTTCCTCACCACAAGGGAGGAACTGCGGGAATCCCTCGCCATGGGCGCCAGCGCAGTTCTGCTGATTGCGTCCTTTTATGAAGACGAAACCGAGCTTGCCGCGCTTTACGAGTATGCTTTGGAACTCGGGCTGGAGCCGCTTCTGGAAACGCATACCGAACAGGAACTCAACCTTGCGCATCGGCTCCATGCAAGACTGGTGGGAATCAATAACCGTGATATCCGCGTTTTCGAGCAGGATGACGGAACCGTAACCACCACGGAATCGCTTTGCCGGCTCGCGCCCGCACAGGCCTTTTTAATCAGCGAAAGCGGTATCCTTACGGCGCAGGACGCGCGGCGTGCAAAAAAAGCCGGCGCGGACGCCGTTTTGGTCGGCACCGCCCTGCTTCGTGCGCATGATCCGGCCGCCTGTTACCGGGCCCTTTCCGGGCAAACGGAACACACAGACTAACATTATTTTCCGGGGAGACATGACGATGGTAAATTTGAAAATCTGCGGTCTGATGCGGGAAGAAGACGTTGCGTATTGCTGCGCATGCGGCGTGGATTTTGTGGGGTTCGTAGTGGAATATCCGCATCCGGTCCCGTGGAACCTCAGCGTCCCACGCGCGCGGACGCTGATGACACATCTCTCCGGAAAGAGCCGGAGCGTACTTGTCACAGGCGGCGCGCCTCAGGAAATTTTACGCCGCGCCGCCGCGCTGCATCCGGATTTTTTGCAGCTTCACGACCGGGAAACGCCGGAGGAAACCCGATATCTTGCATCGATGCTCCACGCACAGGGAATCGGCTGCATCAAAGCCATCCCGGTGCGGCCCGACGGCACGCCGGACGCGCCGGGATTTCAAACTGCTGAAGACATGGCGCAATGCTATGCGCAGACAGGCGCCGATTTTCTGCTGCTTGACGCGCGCTGTCCCTCCGCACCCACAGCAAACGGCGCAGCGCTGGACGCTGCATTATACCGCCGCGTCTGCCAGGCGGCCGCACTCCCGGTCATTTTGGCGGGCGGCCTGACGGTACACAACCTGCCAAACATTCTGCGGCAAACCGGCGCGCACCATATCGACATTTTAAGCGGCGCAGAATATACTCCCGGCGTTAAAAATCACGAAGCGATCTTCCAGCTACGCCACCTCGCCGGATAAAGAAAATGCCCCGGTCCTGACGGCAAACGCCGCCTCGACCGGGGCCTGTTTGTAGATTATTCTCCTCGCCGTAAAACCGTGGGAACCATCGTACGGACAAACCAGCTTTTTGGATTGCCGCCGCAGAGCCGGATTGCCACACAATAGAGGATCCCGCCTGCCGCATTAGAAAGCATGTCGTTCATGGTGTCAATGTGTCCCAAATCCAGATAGCCGCCAACATCCAGCGGCACACCGTTGATCGTCACTTCCGTAATATTGTCGATTGTCTCCACAGCCATCTGCGAAGGGTTGACCAGATATGAGCGAATGCTGTGCACCACCGTGTCGCACTGCATATCAAAATTCAGGAATGTGTCCATTGCGTACTCAAAAAATTCCCATACCACCGCCGCCGCAAGCGCAAAGGTCAGGGCGGAAAGCAGCCGCGAGGCCATGGAAATACCGGCTGCAGCTTCCCGGTTTAACACATCCAGCGCCACATACCCCACCATGCCCATCAAAAAACCGCAGACCAGATGCAGCACCGTGTCAAAATGTGCAAAGCGCCGGTAGAAATCAAACACAGATCCCAATATTCCGCCTCCTGCTACGAAACACAAGAGGAAAATTTTAAAACCCACGGAAAAACGAACCTGAAATGCCCACTCGAGAAGACGAGGCGCCGGAATGGCAGCAATCACCAGCAGACAGAGGAAAATATTTTCCGTATCTCCCGTTACGGCACAGTAGACCAGCGAGGCTGCGGCAAACAACACAATCACGCAGTAAGCCGCCTTCTCCGCCGCAGGAATATTCCGATATGCCTGCCGGAGTCCGTTTCGTTTTTCTTTGATCTGTTCCAAAATGAGTCCCCCTCCTCACAAGGATTTCACCGCCGCATACGGTTTTCCTTTTTATCATACGACACCATTTGCTATTTTGCAACCCACCACGGCATCCAAACGTGCATTTTTCAAAAACACTAAGAAAATCTTAAACTGCAAAATCCCGCCCGCAAAATGACAATGCAGGCGTCAAATTTACCAATTTACGTCCAATCAATTCAACAATTTGCACAAACATGTATATACAGGTCTATATATCTATTGCCAAGTTTCCCGCACCATGCTATACTTGACCCACAAAGAAAAAGGAGGGGCTCAGCATGGAATACGGAAACTCGATTTTCCTCACCAAACCCAATGATCCCATTGCGGCGGTATTTACGCCGGAGGCATACGGCGCCTGTCCGGATGGAATCGGCGACAACACCGCCGCTTTGCAAAAGGCGATTGATGAGGTCGTGGAAAAGCACTACCACGGTATTATTTACATTCCGGAAGGAATTTACCGCTTTGCGGACACCGTTCAGCTCTGGCGCGGCATTCGTCTGTTCGGCTATGGCGCAAAACGTCCGGTTTTTGTCCTGGCAGACCACACGCCCGGCTATGAAGGGCCCAACACGAAGTACATCCTGCATTTCCGCGACGCGCAGCCCCGTGAGAATTATCCTCTGCGCGACGCGCAGAATACCTCCTTCTATGGCGGCGTGCGTAATATCGACTTCAACCTCGGCCATGGAAACGCGGGGGCGGTTGCCTGCCGCTACCGAATTGCGCAGCTCTGCTCTCTGGAGGATATCGACTTTTACATCAACGATGCCTACGCCGCCGTGGAAATGGTCGGCAACGAAATTGAACGCTGCCGCTTCTTCGGCGGTACTTACGGAATTGTCACCGGTGAAACGGTCCCCTACTGGCAGTTTTATCTCGGTGATTCCATTTTCGACGGGCAGAAACGCGCCTGTATTTCCTCTTACCGCGCAGGTTTGACCATGGTGCGCGATACCCTGCGCAACGCGCCCTATGGCGTATACGTCCCGAACAAGGAGACAGACAACCACTACATTGAGGAGTTTGAGCGGCTTTACATGGAAGATTGCCGTCTTGAGAATCTCTCCTCAGCCGGCGTCTGCATGAACATGACCCGGTATCCCCAAAACTGGCTGCACGCTAGAAATGTCGTCTGTCGGGACACGCCGATGTACTACGAACCGTTTGGTTATCGGTTTAACCACCATATCATGGTCACGCCTGTCACATCCGACTATCCGTGCTATTCCGTGAATATGGACATGGGCCTTAAGATCAGCGTTAACAATCAGGACGTCAACCGCCGCTTCGACATTCAATTTGAGATTACAGAAGCGCAGTGGAGCGATGCGCCCGCGCCCGACTACGTGGAAATGCCGGCGCTTTCGGACTGTGTCAACATCCGTGAGCTCGGTGCGGTCGGAGACGGTATTGCCGATGACACGGCGGTCTTTGAAAAAGCCATTGCGGAATACGACAACATTTATGTCCCGATGGGCGCTTATCGTCTCACCCGCGGCCTGACACTGCGTGAAAAAACAGCGATTGTCGGCCTGCACTGTTTCTGCACCCGCTTCCTGATGGACGACGAATGCCCCGGGTTTACGGACGCTCTGCATCCGCAGTCCATGTTTATCGCGCCCAAGGGCGGACATAACCACGTCTGCGGCATCAGTTTTGACGGCGGCCGCAATCCCGGCCTGAACTCCGTCGAGTGGATGGCGGCGCCGGACTCGATTCTTGAGGACGTTCTTTTCCTGCACGGCGCCCGGATGCCGATGGGACCGCGCAAAAACGTCGTCGGCGGCCAGTCTGTGCGCGGCAAAAGACAGCGCAAGGGCCGCGACCGCAACCATACGATCTGGATCCATGACGGCGGAGCCGGGGTGTTTAAGAATATCTGGTCGCCTGATGTCTGGGCAAAGGACGGGATCTATATCAACGATACCGAAGCGCCCGGCAAGATGTATCTCGTTTCCGTCGAGCACCATCTCGATATTGAAGTTGTTCTGGAGCGCGTAGCCAACTGGAAGATTATTGCCCTTCAGACCGAAGAGGATTTGGGAAGCGAATATGCGGGTTCCGTCCGCTGCCGCGACTGCTTCGATGTGGAGTTCGTCAGCCTGTTCCAGTATCGTGTCCAGGCCATCGATATTCAATACCCGTATGCCAGCGTTGCAGAGAACTGTAAAAATTTACAGGTCAACGGCGTGCATGTCTTCTCCATCGGTCCCACACCTTTCACAAATGCCTTCCTCATCGACGGCAAGACCGTCATTCAGGATCAGGAGATTGGCAGTCTGCACATTTCCTGCTAAGTGGGCAATGCCGGATAAAAGGGCCGTCTTCGGAGGCTTTCCGAAACCAATTAGTAAAAAAGGCAAACCGCCTGAGCAAAAAGAAATTGCTCAGGCGGTTTTTTCCCTGTCCCGGCAGTGTTTCAGAAACACAGCTTCCTCACATTCCCCAAAATAGCGGCTTTTAAAATCAGACTGTTCCAATATCCCGGGCACTTTTACACACGGGAAATCCGCATTAAGAGCGTATGCGGCAGAAGCTTTGCCAACACACGGTACACTTTGAACAACAGCAGCGGCGTATATTGTCCGCGTCCCTTTTCGCACCGGCGCAAGGAGACCTCCGCCACTTTTGCAGGCTGACAACGCGGCAGGCGCGCAAACGCGCGGCTGTTGCCCAAAATATTGCCGATTTTCAAAAACGGCGTATCCATCGGGCAGGGATTCACTGCAAGTACGTGGATGCCGCGCGGCGAAAGCTCCGCACGCAATCCCTTTGCCAGGCTGGAGACATAGGCCTTGGTGGAAGCATACACCGTCATGCGCGGAGTCGGCACAAAAGACGCAATGGAGCTTATCAGGATGATCCCGCTCCCAGACGACATATAAGGGATTGTCTGCGCCGTCAAGAGCGTCAGCGCACGGACATTTACATCGCACATGGCCATATCGTCGGCCAGGTTAATCCGTTCAAAATCTCCGAGAAACCCCAATCCCGCGCAACCAACGAGCAAGCGCACATCCGGGCGCTCCGCTTCCAGCAGCAGCCGGTATTCCGAAAAACTCGCCGGATCTGCCAAATCCAGCGATAGGCAACGTACACGGCACCCCTGTATCTCCGTTTCCATCGCGCGCAGTCTGTCGCCGCGTCGGGCAATCAGCCACAATTCCTCCAAACCACCCGCAAACGTTTTCGCCCGGCGTGCAAACTCTGCACCAAGGCCCGACGATGCGCCTGTTATTACGCCAATTTTCATGTGTACCGCGCTCCTTCGCTCTTTATTCTACAAAAAACTCCACATACTCCACTTTTCCGCTTTGAATTCCACAGGCAAACACACAGCCTTCGCTAGAATATTCCACCAGCACAGGCGTACGCCCGTCGTACAAAATTACCCCGTAATCTCCGCCGGATTCATATGTTCCGTAAAGCAGGCGGTAATGTTCGCCATCCGGACTGGTATACATCGTTTCCTCTCCGGATGACAGAAACAGCGGAACCAAATCTTCAATTTTCATGCCAATTGTCACACCGCGCGGTGCCTCCAGCGTATCGTCATAGAGGCAGACGGCATACACATATCCGCTCGCCGCCTCCGCGCAGAAGGAGTTTTTTCCGTAGCGGAATTCATTCGCCTGCACACCCTGAAAACTTGCAATCCGTTCTTCATCCGGCTGCCCGAATGTTTCAAAAATTTCCGACTCCGTCAGTGCAAAGACATGCGCAAGTTCTGAAAAGGAAAACGCCTCGGCGTCTGCCTCTTTCGGAAGATACGTACAGGCAGAAAATAAGAGCAGACAAAACACCGCGACGGCGGGAAAAAGAATTTTTCGCATAGAATCCTCCCATCATTGTAATCGATACTCGTTACATTTCCAGCCAAACAAGCTGTTTTATTTTATCACAGACAGTGGCTGCTTTCCATGTCGAAAATGCAAATTTTTATAGATATAGAGAAAAGCAAGCCGTTTTTCGCTTTAAAAACGGCTTGCCTGTCTTTTATTCATGCTGTTTGGTTTCCTCTTCCGGCACAGCTTCTACTACTGTCTCCGTCCCCGGTGCAACTTCCACCTCCGGCACAGTTTCCACTACCGGCTCCGTTTCTGGTACTACTTCTACTGTTGTCTCCACTTCCGGTATAGTTTCCACCTCCGGTGCGGTTTCCACTACCGGTGTAGGTGCCTCTTCCGGAGCAATTTCCACCGCCGTCTCCACTTCCGGCACAATCGCCTCTTTCGATGCAGCTTCCGTCCCCGGTGCAGCTTCCACTTCCGGTGTAAGTTCCTCTTCCGGAGCAGTTTCCACCTGAATGTGGGGCAGGCGCGCAGTTTCTTCCAACGTCTCCGCAGGAGCATCCGTCTGCTCCGTCTCATCCGGTTCCACAATTTCCGGTTCTCCGTCATCTTCCGGTCTTTCCTCTGCATTGCCGTCCGGCTGAGCTGCCGCCTGTGCCGAACGAACCTTCGCCGCTTTTTCCGCTGCGCGGGCAGCTTTCTTCGCGGCGCGCTTTTCGCGGCGTGAAGGTTCCACATCCTCCTGTGTCGGATCATCACCTTCAAATTTCTCAAATAACCGCTCCGTTAAGCTTCCTCCGGAAGACACACTTGCTTCCACGCTCCGCTCGCGGATATTGCGCGCCAGAATGGGCCGTAAGATTCCCTTGTAAAGTTCGCTCCAGATCAGAGAGAGTACTGCCGAACCAATTGCCAGCAGCCACTCCACGATGCCGACGGAAGCCGTATGGAACACGCCGTGCAAGGCAGGGACATACACCGCAGCGACCAGAAGAATTGCCACGCCAATCGTCACCGCCACCAGCGCGTGATTGGTGAAGAACCCCAGACGGATCAGGCTGGTGCGCTCAGATCGGCAGGAGTAGGCAAGGGCCAAAAGAGAAAATGTCATGGTTAAAAACGCTGCTGTTTTGGCAAATCCATCGATCTCCGTCTCTCCCAATCCGGCCGAAACCGCATGGTTACTGGCCAGAAAATACGAAGAAACGATCAGCACCGTCGGTAAAAACGCCTGGATAAAAGAGGAAACGATCGTAAGCCGTCCGTATGCCGGCGCAGTGGCCTTATGCGGAGGACGGCGCATGATATCCCGCTCTCCCGGTTCGCCGGCAATGACAAACGCGGGAATCAGCGCCAGGAATGCGTTCAGCCACGCAAGATGCAGGATGGAAAACTGTACGGGCGGCGTAGAAACCAACATGGCAAACACCGTCAGCATCTCCGCAATCAGGCACGCAAAGGCGAATCCACAATAGGAGCGCAGCGCGATAAATCCGCGCCGGCTCTCCTCCACAGCACGCACAATGCCCGCATATCCCACGTCCTCAAGCACCATATCCGCACTGTCGCGCGTAAGCTCCGGCGCATTTGCACCGATGGATACGCCAATATCCGCCGCCATCAGAGCCGGCGCATCGGACGCGCGCGTTCCCGTCACAGCAACGGTACCGCCGGAATGTTTCAGTGCCGTCACAATTGCGCGTTTTTCAAGCGGCGATATTCTGGCGCAGACGCGCGTTCTGCGCATTTTTTCGCATAATTCTTCCAGCGGCATCGACTCAATCTGCCCGCCTTCAAAAATCTCTCCGGACATTCCCATGGAAAGCGCGAGATCCGAAGCCGTCGCCGGATCGTCGCCCGTCACAATCACCGTGCGAATGCCGGCGGCCAGACACAGGTTAAAGGCAGAGACGGATTCGCCCGTCGCACGATTGTCGATTCCGCAGAGACCGGCAAACACCAGCTCCCGTTCCATTTCTTCCGCGTCGAAATGGGTGGGCATTTCCGGAAACTCCCGGTAAGCAACAGCAAGCACACGCAGTCCCTGCTCTGCCATACGATGCGCAACCTCCAGAATCTGTTTTCTGGTATGGTCGGACATCACATAAGCCGTCCCGCTCAAATTCACCGATGCGCACCGTTCCACAACCATATCCGGCGCGCCCTTCATATAGGCAATGGCCTGGCGGCCATGTTTGTGCACCGTCGTCATGCGGCGGCGTTCCGCCTCAAAGGGGAATTCCGCCACGCGCGGGAACATGGCCAACACGTCCGTTCGTACCAGGCCCGCCTTCGCAGCCAGCGTAACCAGCGCGGCCTCCGTCGGATCGCCGACATATCCCCACTCGCCCCGGCGTTCCTCGATATCGGAATCGCCGCACAGCGCGCCGCCTATCAGGGTGAGCGCCAGGCTGCGATTCCGGCTGACGTCAATTTCCCGTCCATCGGTATCCAAGAAGCGCCCGTCCGGCGCATAACCACGGCCGCGCACATCAATCAGATGGCCTCCCGTCCAGACCGCGGTCACCGTCATCTCGTCGGACGTTATGACGCCTGTTTTCTGTGCCACAATCGTATCGAGGGAGGAAAGCCTGTCCATGGCGTCCAAAGATTTCACCACGGTCCCCTGCAAAGCAAGGCGCCGGATCGCCGCCGCGGAAAGCGCCGCCTCCGTAATGCAGAAACTTGACGGAATCGCCGTAACGGCAAGCGTAACCGCAAGCAGGATGGTGTTAGTCAGATTTTCAATGCTCATCGCCTGCACCAGCAGGCTGCTCAAAAGAATCACCGAGCTGCAAATGATACCAATTGTCACAGCGCGTTTATTCTGCCGCGCAATGGTGCGGTTTAACGCACTGCGGCGTTCGTGCTCATAGGGAGAACGTACCGCAAACGGCGCGGCAATGTTGGCGCCGGTCGCGACGACAACCGCGCGTCCGCTTCCGGAGCGTACCACCGTTCCCGTATAACACATATTGAGGTGCGCGGAGAGATCCGTTCCCTCTTCCACCGTCACGGACGCCGACTTTGCAGCGCCCATAAAGCCGCCGGGGAGAATGCTCTCATCCATCACAAGGTCTATCGTCTCCACAAGACGCATGTCGGCGCCGATGATATCGCCTGCACGAAGCTGCACCAGATCCCCGGGCACCAGCCGCGTCGCCTCTACAATTTCCGGTATGCCATCGCGCACCACGGTCGTCATGGGCGCCGTCACCGTTTCAATAGAACTCAAAATTCTGCGAATTTTCGCCAGGGAATAACTCTTTAAACCCGCCGTAAACAACGCGCTGCCAAAAAGCACCGCGGCGGACAGATAATCGCTTGTCAAAAGGCACAGCACAGCGGCCGCCGTCAAAATGGCCGCGGACGTCATCATTCCCCCGACGCTTCCGGAAACCACCTGTCTTTCCGGCTTTTTTGCGGGTTCATTCGCGCCGTACCGAGTACGCCGGGCGGCAGCTTCCGAGGCGGAAATGCCGGCGGCGGCGTTTGTATCCAGCTCCCGTAACGTTTCTTCTACGCTTTTTTCATACCAGGCCATGAAATCGATCCTCCATTCGACACAACACGCGCAGATCCCATATCGACATACCGCAAAACGCGGCTTTTTTTATTTTTGACAGAGCACGGTCTCATCGGGACAGGAGAAACCGCGCCGGATATACCACTTTTTATGATACCATACTCTTTTTTCGTTTTCAAACTATTTTCCCGAATTCATTTGTGATATAATCAATTTCAGAAATTCAAAATGCCATGAGATAAGGAGAACAGCCATATGACGGATTCCATTCTGCATCGCCCGCTCTCTGAGCTGACGGACATTTCCTTTTCCTGCGATTGCGGACATACCCACAGCATTCAAATCGGTACGCTTGCCGTAGGACCCGGCGCATCTTCGCGCGTCGCGGAAACGGCGAAGGCCTGCGCACCACGGCGCATCCTGCTCGTTGCGGACGTCCATACGTTTGACGTACTGGGCAGCCGTGTGTTGGAGCAACTGAAAGGCGCCGGGCTTGATGCCGACGCCTATGTATTCCCGGATAGTCACCTGCATCCGGACGCCTCCGCGGTCGGACGGCTGTTTTTGGAGGCCTCCGATGAAAAGGCGGGCTACAGCCTGCTCATTGCGGTTGGATCCGGCGTATTAAACGACATCACGCGGCTGGTCTCCGGACGGCTCGGCCTGCCGTATTACATTGTATGCACGGCACCGTCTATGGACGGCTATGCCGGAAGTTCCTCGCCGATTGTCTGCCGCGGCACAAAATTAAGCTTTTATTCTCATTACGCCGACGCCATTTTTGCCGATACGGAAATTTTGAGCCGTGCGCCGCGTGAGATGATTGCGGCGGGATTCGGCGACGTACTGGGAAAATATACGGCTTTAGCAGACTGGGAGCTTGGGGAACGCGAACGCGGCGAGTACCGCTGCGCGCTGATCTCCGACTTTATGCGCGGCGCCCTGGAAACCTGCGCAGCGTCTGCGGAGGGCGTCGCAGCGCGTGATCCCGCGGCTGTCGGGCACCTGACGGAGGCGCTCATCCTCTCCGGTATGGCGATGGGCCTGGCCGGCGTGACGCGGCCGGCCTCGGGATGTGAACACCACATCGCGCACTATTGCGACATCGACGCCGTGGCGAATCACCGGGATTATCCGCTCCACGGCGCGTCGGTCGGCGTGGCGGAGCTGGCCATGCTGCGTTTTTATGAATTTGCGCGGCGCGACGGCCTGACGGATTTGGAAACGCCGTCCGCCGACGAAGTACGCGCGCTGCTTTTGAAAGTCGGCGCACCGGTACGGCCTGACGAAATCGGCATTTCAAAGGAGCTCTTCTCCCGCGCCATCCGGGAAGCCATGAACCTGCGTCCTCAGTACTCCATGCTCCGGCATGTCGCCGCCGCGGGAAAACTGGATACATACGCCGACGCTGTAGTAAAGGAACTGTGCGATTGAAAACGTATGAATTTTGCGCGCCGTGCTTGATCGGCGTAGAGAGCATTGCGGCGGGGGAGTTCCGCCGCCTGGGATTTGAAAACGTGCGCTGCGAAGACGGCCGCGTATATTTTACGGGCGGGGACGATACGCTTGCCCGCGCCAATATCTGTTCGCGTTACTGCGAACGCATTTTAATCCGTCTGGCCTCCTTCCCGGCAGATAATTTCGATCTGCTTTTCGATGGGGTGCGCCAGATTGCCTGGGAAGACTATCTTGCGCCGGGCATGGCGTTTCCGGTAAAAGGGTATAGCCTCCGTTCAAAACTGACCAGCATTCCCGCCTGTCAGCGCATCATCAAAAAAGCGGCGGCGGAACGGCTGATGTCCAAACGTCACACCGCCTGGCTCGAGGAATCAGGTCCGGCAGCGCGGATTCAATTTTCCCTGATCCGCGACCGCGCCGATATTTTTCTCGACACTACCGGCACGCCGCTTTTCAAACGCGGCTGGCGTACGGAAGGTGGCGTCGCGCCCATTCGCGAGACGCTGGCAGCCGCCATGGTGGATCTCTCCCGGTTCCGCGGGGACATGCACTTTTTAGATCCCCTGTGCGGCAGCGGTACAATTGCGATTGAGGCCGCGCTGAAGGCCCGCCGGCGCGCACCCGGTATTGAACGCCGGTTCGACGCCCAATGCTTCCCGTTTGTGAACCCCGCCGTGTGGAGCGCCGCACGGGAAGAGGCAAGAGCCGGGGAGATGCCCTCCCCCGCCGTGATTGAAGCCCGGGATATTGATCCCGCCTGCATTCGACGGGCCGAAGCAAATGCCCGCCGCGCCGGCGTGGCGGATATGATCCGTTTCTCCGTGGCGGACGTGACAAAGTCGGACCTTTCCGCGTTTCGCGGCGTTTTGGTGACCAACCCGCCCTATGGCGAACGGCTGAGTGACCGGGAGAGCGTACATGCGCTTGCCCGCGGCCTGGGCCGTGCGCTGGGCTCTTTAGATGGCAAGAGCGTCTATGTCATCACGCCGGACCCGGAGTTTGAATCGTTTTTCGGGCATCGCGCAAACCGCAAACGCTGGCTTTATAACGGCATGATGAAATGCAGCCTCTATATGTATTTTCCCGCAAAAGCATCCGCACATGTACATGCATAAAAACTGCCCGGCGCCTTAAAAGGCGCCGGGCAGTTTTTGTTTTCTCGCCGTTTCGAGGAAACCAGCATTTCTCCGAAGGGTACAGAGCATAGTGTACAAAAAAGCCTCGGTGAAATTGTTGCAGATAGTTTCAATTTGACAAACTTTTAAAGCGGCGTTACACTATAGGTAACAACCTGCCCGGTCTGTAGGTTCCGCCATATTGGAAATCCGCACGACCGGCAAACAAAAACGGATAGAAAGAGGGGACAGCAAGTATGCAGTACAGAGAATTGGGCAAATCCGGTCTGATGGTCACGCCGCTGGCCTTAGGTGGATGGCCGCTCGGCGGCGGCGCAGAATGGGGGAAAAAGCTCCCGGATGAGACCTATTTGGATATGATCCGCTGCGCTTTGGACGGCGGCATTAATTTTGTCGACTCCGCCGTATTCTACGGCCACGGTCACTCCGAAGAACTGATCGGGCAAGCTATTAAGGGATATGACCGGGAAAAGCTAGTCCTTTCCACTAAACAGGTGGCGGGCCGGCTGACGCACGATACAGCGCGGGAAACTGTCGAGGCATGCCTGAAACGCCTTGACACGGACTATATCGACGTGTTCCTCGTTCACTGGCCGAATCCAGATGTGGACATTGCGGAAAATATGGAAGAACTGAACAAGCTGAAGGAATCCGGATTAATTCGGGCCATCGGCGTTTCCAACTATACGCTGGAGCACCTCAAACGTGCCCGTCAGTACGCCCAGGTCGACGTCATCCAGCCCTGCTACAGCCTCTTCTGGCGCTATCAGCTCGAGCGCGAAACTTTGCCCTACTGCATGGAAAACAACATCGGCATTATGACGTACAGCTCCATCGGCCAGGGAATCCTGTCCGGACGGTTCTCCGCCGGTAAAGTACTGGACGAAGGCGACCAGCGTCAGAACATCATCCCGCTGTATTCCGACGAAGTCTTCCCGGTTGCCGTAAAGGCCGCAGAACGCATTGGAGAAATCGGCGCGAAATATGGGAAAACAACCGTCCAGACCGCGATCAACTGGGTTATGAATACACCTGGCATCACGGCGGCGCTCGTCGGCGCGAAAACGCGTGCGCAGGAAGAAGAAAACCTCGGCGCACTGGGCTGGGAACTCTCCGCGGAAGACCGTAAGACAATCGGTGATATTGGTCTTATCGTTGCAAAACTCGTGGCGGACTGGGATACGCTCTTTGAAAAGGATCATCCCATGTTGAAATTAAAATAACGCCGTTTTCAAAAATCCCGCCTGTATTCTCAGGCGGGATTTTTCATTTCTCTGCAACACCAACGCCTTATCAGGAAAAGAACACCATTCCCAATGTTCCCAAGACGATGAGCGCAAGACCCCATATGGATTTTGCACTGATTTTTTCGTGCAAAATAAAAACAGAAAACGCAACAGACACCGCGATACTCAATTTATCGATGGGAACCACCACGCTGGCCAAACCGTCCTGCAGCGCCTTATAGTAACAAAGCCAAGACGCGCCGGTCGCGAATCCCGACAGCGTAATGAAAAGCAGTTCCCGCCGGGGGACCGCCTTCAGACATGCGGCCAACCCCACCGCCGCGTGTGCTGTCGTACGGCGTCCCGTAACGGCAACCATGACCCACGACATCAGCAGCACCACGATGGTGCGCAGCGCAGTCGCAAGATTGGACTCCACGTTTTCCACTCCAATTTTACCCAATATGGAGGTCAGGGCTGCAAAAACGGCGGAAAGAGCCGCATAAAGGAACCAATTTCCCCCGACTGCACGGGTTGCGGTCTCTTTCTTTTCAATCATAAAGAACGTACCCACCGCAATCAACGCCACGCCCAAAAGCTTCACGGCCAACGCTTCCGTCTCTCCAAACACCAGTATGGCAAGCAAAATGGTCAAGATGACACTGGACTTGTCAACCGGGACCACGCGGTTGACGTCGCCCAGTTGCAAAGCGCGGAAGTAACAAAGCCACGACGCGCCGGTCGCCAGACCGGACAGAGCAAGGAAGCAGAAAGATTTTGCCGTAATCGAGGCAAGTTCTCCGAAGGATCCGACTATTGCCACCATAATCCAAGAAAAAATCAGGACGATCACGGTGCGCAGTGCCGTAGCAAGCGTAGAATCTGTCTTCTGAATGCCTATTTTAGCCAGTACAGAGGTGATCCCGGCGAAGAAAGCGGAACCAAACGCATAGAAAATCCACATAATCAACATCCTTTTCAAAGGCATTTGCAAACCACTTTTTGCGGGCAAACCGGCAAAAAGAATCCGCCGGAAAATCCAGCGGAATCCTTTTGTTGTTTTTTTATTAATTTGAGGTTGTACCCGTCGTGGGCGTACCTGTCGTGGGCGTACCCGTTGTGGATGACCCCGTCGAGCTAGTGCCCGTCATCATAAATGCCGCAGCAGCCGTGGTGAAATCCACTTCGTAGAAAGTTTCGTAGTAAACGATATCGTAATCCGTCATCACATCCATCAAGTAATAGGAAAGCGACGTGTCAATGTAGGAATCATACATAGTGCCATCTGCAAAGACAGAATCCAGATAATCCTCTTCGATGGGAAGTCGCTTATAAATAAAGAATCCGTTCGACGTTGTCACAACATCGCTGATTTCTCCAACTTCCAGGTTAAACAGCGCCTCATCGATTACATCGCTGCCGGAATCACCCTCGGCCAGATAATAACCGTCCTCCGGGTACTCCGCCATATAGGCGTCGTCGCCATATTCCAGAATCAGATCCGTAAAATTTTCCCCGGCCACAGCACGATCATGCGCTTCCTCTGCCAGGGCATAGAGCGCGTCCTGATCCTCCGTCGTCTCTACATCGGCCGTAGAAATAAAGATATGAACCTCGTGCGCATAAAGATCCGCATAGATCTGACGCACTTCTTCTTCCGACATATATTCGGAACCGCCTTCGCCGTAGAGATACTCTTTCAATTTGTTGTACATCGGCGTGATTGCCAGAATCTCCCGGTACAGTTTGTCCGTCAGACCGATGGTTTTGAGGAATGCCGCATAGCCGGCCTGTCCGCCCAATTCGTCAATTTTGGCCTGACGCGCATCTTCAATCGACTGTTCGTCCTCTTCCGTCAGTTCCAACCCATATTGTTCAAACAAACGGTAAATTGCCACATGCTGGCTGACATTGGTCAGCGCATAATAGGTCACCGTACTGTCTCCATACGTGGAATAATATGTGGCATAGCTGTATCCATAATAATAAGCAAACGTACCCTGACGAATTTTCATACCGTCGATAATCATGACATACGGTTTTGTCGCGCAGCCTGAAACAAGAGACAACGTTGCCGCAATGACAAGCAACATCGCCCAAACTCGGGTTTTTGTTTTCATCCTCATCACCGTTTCCCATCGATTTTTATATAACAGTTCTCAAAATATATCATATTCCGGCAGCAAATTCAAGCATTATTTATAAATTTTCCTCAAACACATGGAAAATTACTCCTCCGCCCAACACCCGTTCGCCATCATAAAGCACGGCGCTTTGTCCCGGCGCCGGGACGCCGCAGTCCGGCGACACACGCAAAACGCAGCTCTCATTCGCGTCGGAAATGCATTCCGCCTCCCCCATCTTCCGGGAATGCCGTACGCGCGCGCCATAAAGTCTGCCCGGCGCCGGCAGTTCAAACCAGTTCATCTCCCCGATTTCCACAAGGCTTGCACGCGGCTCATGCGCCGGCGAAAGCGTAATCCGGTTTGTCTGCGGATCAATCGTGCGCACATACATGCGCTCTCCCGTCGCAACGCCCAGGCGCCGCCGCATTCCCACCGTATAGCGGTGGATTCCATGATGTACGCCAAGCACACGGCCCGTATCATCCACAAACTCTCCATCCGGCGGGCGAACACCGCGCGATTCAATATACTTCCAATGCATGCCGTCGGGCACGAAACAGATATCCATGCTGGCTGCGGCGCGGCTGGTCTCCGGAAACACCTCGCCCGCAACGGTCCGCACCTCTTCTTTAGAGACAAATGTGCCCAGCGGAAACAGGCATCGCGCAACCCACGCACGCGGCAGACGGTAAAGCAGATAACTCTGGTCATGCGGTCCCGCGCCGCGGTAAAGGAACCCTGCCTCTGCGCGCGCATAATGCCCGGTCGCCACAAAGGCACAACCGTGCGCATCCGCGTAATCAAAGAGCGCGCGGAATTTGACGCGGGGATTACACACAGCGCAGGGATTCGGCGTCCGTCCCGCAAGATAATCCGCGAAAAACGGCTTGATTACGCCCTGTTCAAACGGCTCGCGCATATCGGCCACAGCAAACGGAAGTCCCAACCGTTCCGCACATGCGCGCGCACGGTCGGGCGTTCCAAACCCATTGTCCATAAAAAGCGCATGAACTTCATATCCTCTGCGCTGCAGGAGAATCGCAGAAGCGGCGCTGTCCACGCCCCCGGATAATCCAAGCACCACTCTTTCCAATGCACTTCCCCCTTCTTGACACAGGCAACCGCTCTGTTATAATCTGATATAGTATAGCACAGGCAGCCGGTTGACGCAAGCACGCCGGATCAAGCCGCCGTTTTGAGAGGAGGAGCCGCAGCATGGGAAACAAACCTGGCCTGTCGGAGACCATTTGTGCCGCAATATGTGCCTCAGGTGCAGCGGCATGCGGCACAGTTTCCCGCGCAGTGCTGGAACCCGTCATGACGGACGCCCAGCGCGCGCAGCTTGCATTGCGCGTCCCGGAATGGCGCACCGTTTTCTGCGCGGCCTTCCCCTATTTTGCCAATGTCCCCGCGCCGCGTCATGCCATATCGCGCTACGCCTGGGGCCTTGATTATCACAAAGTGCTCGCCCAGCGTCTGACGCCTGCGGCAGAACATCTGCGTGCTCTGGGTGCGCGTGCGGAAGTGCTGGTGGACGCCTCCCCGGTACCGGAGCGTGCGGCTGCGCTGTATGCCGGAATCGGCATATTGGGGGATCACGGACTTGTGATCGTCCCGCCCTACGGCAGCTATGTCTTTCTGGGCACCATTGTGACGGACGGCGAAGACCCGGACGCACCTCTTACACAAACTCCGGCCATTGCGCAGTGCGCTCACTGCGGCGCGTGCCGCGCGGCGTGCCCTTCCGGCGCACTGTCGCCGGAGGGATTTCATTCAGAGCGGTGTCTTTCGCATCTTTCGCAGAAAAAAGGGGACCTCTCCCCCTGGGAGCAGGCTCTGTTACAGCAAAATGACTGCCTGTGGGGCTGCGACGCCTGTCAGGAGGCCTGTCCTTATAACCGGGGCCCGCGCGAGACGGCCCTCCCCGAATTTCGAGAAGCGCTCATCCAGACGCTTTCGCAGGGTCAGCTTAATGGTCTTTCCAATCGCGAATTCCAGCGCCGGTATGGGACGCGCGCATTTGCCTGGCGCGGGCCGGCCGTCCTGCGGCGCAATCTGGAACTTCTCGCAAAATCAGAGTCGGAAACACAGCGTGCCTTCCGGCACGAGAAAGGGAATGATCTATGAAATGGAAACTTGGTGTCACCCAGTGGTCGCTGCCTTGCGCGGTAGCGGACTGCGTGGAAATGGCAGCGGCGCTCGGATTTGGCGCCGTGCAGGTGGACCTGGGCGCTGCGGAGGCAGGTTACCCGCTGACGGACACAGCTCTTCAAAACCGGCTGCTCTCGGATGCGGCGCGCTGCGGCGTAGAAATTGTCTCCGTCGTATGGAACGACCTGTGTAAAAACGGTTTTGTCCATGCGCCCGGCGATCCCCGCCGGGAGACGGCCTGGCAGACGATTGAGCGCGGTGTAGAAACCGCCGCGCGGATGGGCGTACGGTCCGTCTGTCTGCCCAGCTTTTTTGATAACGCCATGCGGGATGCGGACGGTTATGCCCGCACGGTCGAGACGCTGCGCCATGCGTGCCAACTTGCCGCGCCGCACGGGATTCTGGTCTATACGGAAAACGTTTTGGACACTGCGGCGTTAGAGATGTTCTTTCGCGATATCGGACAGGACAATCTGCGCCTGCTCTTCGATTCTCAAAATTATGCCTTTATGGCCGGTCTTGACGCCGCCGCTGTTTTTCAGTCGGCCCAGGCGTATATCGAAGGCTTTCTGCACGTAAAGGACGGCATAGATGGGCTGGGGACTTCCCCGCTTGGCAAAGGAAGCTCCGGGTTGAGCCGGACGCTGGACAGTATTGTCAAAAGCGGGTTCTCCGGTTATTACATTTTGGAAAATCACTATGATTCCCGGGAGGCCGCGGCAGCGGAAATTTCCGTCCTTCGTCATATGCTGGACAGCGCGGCTGTGCAGAATTGAGATCTCGTTTCAACAAAAAAACGCCCTCTGGAATTCTTTCATCCAGAGGGCGTTTTTGCGTTACGTTCAAGCGTTCTTTGCCTCGTCGGGTTCCCGAGAGTCCCCACCGTCCACAATCAGGGAATAATTTTTCTCCCATTTGCCGCGGCGGTACCGGATATACACCAACAAGCTGCACAGCATCCAACCAATCGGGTACGCCAGCGCGGTGACGTAAATCGAGTCGAAGAGAATGGACGCCACAAAGAGGTAAATCTGACGGAACACCACAAAGCTGGAAAGCATGATGAGCATCGGTCCCGTTGAATCTCCCGCGCCGCGCAATGCACCGGAGAAAATCTGGTTCCAGCAGCACAGCACGTAAAACGGAGACATAAAGCGCACGAAAATAATACCGTAGTGCAGCACATCGGGATCCTGATTAAAGAGCTGCAAAAGCTGCGAAGCGAAAATATTCAGCAAAACAGCAAGGCCCAGCGTTGTCCCAATGGCAATATAAAGCGAAGTACGCATGCCTTTTTTGGCGCGGTCCAGCTGATGCGCGCCAAGGTTCTGCCCCACAAACGTCGTAGACGCCAGAGACAGGCTCTGCATCGGGAGCATGACAAACTGGTCAATTTTGGAGTAGGACGTCCACCCCGCCATACAGGAGGAGCCAAACACGTTGATGTAAGACTGAACAAAGACGTTTGAGAAGGACGTAACCGCCTGTTGAAGGCCCGCCGGCAGACCAACACGGAAAATCACCTTGAGTATCGACTTGGAAGCACGAATCTCGCGCCAGACAATTCCGTAAGGCTCGCTCTTGTTTGAAAGTACAATCAAAATCAGTGCAGCGGACGCAAACTGCGCAATGATGGTGGCATACGCAACGCCTGCGATCCCCATGTTGAACTGCAAAACAAATAAAAGGTCGAGCACAATGTTCACCAGGGAGGAAAAACACAGGAAGTAGAGCGGACGCCGGGAGTCGCCAATGGCACGCAGGATACCGGACCCCACGTTGTATATCATCAGTCCGGAAACACCCGCGAAATAAATCCGCAGATACTGCACAGACTCCGAGAAAACATCGTCCGGCGTTTTCATAAACCGGAGCATGGCAGGCACGATTGCAATCCCGGCAAACGTAAAGACGATGCTCAGCACAAACGTCATCACAAGCGTCGTATGGACCGCAAGCCGCAGATTTTTATAGTCCCGCGCACCGTAGTACTGCGAAATTACCACGCTCGCGCCGGTTGCCAGCCCCATAAAAAAGCCGACCAAGGTGTTGATGATCGGGCCTGTCGAACCCACCGCCGCCAGAGCCTGCGTACTGACAAAGTTTCCGACTACGATGGAGTCGACCGTGTTGTAAAGTTGTTGAAACAGGTTTCCGATCAAGAGCGGAATAGCGAAAAAAACAAGTTGTTTCCAGATCACGCCTTCCGTCATGATGGAGGAGGTTTTCCGCTTAAATAACATGTCACTGCCCCTCGCTTGAAATAATTTACTCTTTGTATACCGTATACCTTGCGCGGAATTTTGTCAACCGGGATACTCACAAAAATCACGGATAAAAACGTCACGGAATTGTGCCCTTTTGTTGGAATTGTTACACGGTAAAACTTTTTCTTGCAAGATTCCTTGCTTTACGCTATGATGGATAGGAATAGTCGTTTTCCTTCCAGGCAGGCGGCAATTAAACAAAATGGAAAGACAGGTAGCATCCATGGAAATTTGGAATTATCTCTATGTCTTCGCGGCTTCCATCGGCGGAAGCATTGTACAAACCACGACCGGCTTTGGGTACGGGATTTTCGTCATGCTCTTTTTTCCCTTGTTTTTGCCGCTTTTGCAATCCTCCGCGCTTTCCGTCACCATCAGCATGTGTCTGAGCGCGTCGCTTTCCTGGAAATACCGCCGTCACGTCGATTACCGTTGCATGTGGCTTCCGCTGATCATTTATATCGTCGTATCCAACATTGCGGTCTGGCTGTCCACACAGGTCAATATCGGCGGACTCAAAGCCTATTTTGGCCTTTTTTTAATTCTCATCGCCGCGTATTTCACCTTTTTTTCTCGGTTAATTCACCTCAAGCCCAATCCGGGAACCGCTACTATCTGCACCACCATTTCCGGCGCGGCAAACGGCTTTTTCGGGATCGGCGGGCCGCCGATGGTCCTGTACTTCCTGGCCGTTTCCGGCGAGGATAAACTGAAATATCTTGCAACCATCCAGGCGTTTTTCTTCCTGACGGGAATTAGTAACGTCATTTCCCGCGCGGCAAACGGGATCCTGACGGCAGACCTTCTACTTCTGGTCATTCCCGGCGTGCTCGGCCAATTGATCGGGCAGTTTATCGGCGTCAAAATCATCGGGCGCATTGAAATTGAACAACTTAAAAAAGTGATTTATTTTTTCCTGGCCGTGGCCGGCTTGTTGACGTTCCTAACAAATATTTGACCCGCTCAACCTGCAAAAAACCCCCGTCTGCCTTTCAGAGCAGACGGGGCATATTGGATACTCTGCGCCTTCCCCGCGCAAACGCATTTTGCAAAAAAACAGGACACAGATTTTGATTCATTACACATCAAAATCTGTGTCCTGTAATTGGCGCGCTTGAAGGGACTCGAACCCCTGACCTACTGGTTCGTAGCCAGTCACTCTATCCAGCTGAGCTACAAGCGCAACTGCGTCTTTCTTAACGCGAGAGATAGTATAGCACAGCCTCACATAAAAATCAAGAGTTTTTTCAAAAAAAACAAAAACCTTTTTGGCGCTTCCTGCGATGCTCCCAACCCGGCGCTTGCATAATTCCATGCAAAGCTTTACAATAAAAGAGGATGTGCTGTCCCGTTTGCCGGGGAGCGCATCCAAACGATACTCTTATATTAACAACACACTTATATTTGAGGGGGAACAGGAGGCCATACCTCCCGTATTGCCTCCTGCTCTGCAAAGTGCCGCCCCATTATTGCCAGCTGTGGATACTGGTGCCATGCATTCCCAATAGCAACTCCCTAACGCGGTCGCGTTCTTTTCCGTCAATTTCCAGTTCCAGCCTGGCTTCTCCGGAAAGCGGGATTTCCCCGCTGACGTGTCCGCCCATGGGATAAAACGCCACACCCGGCGTCATGACATTCATGGGGACCGCCATGCCTGTGTAAAATTCCGCGGCGGCGGGAAAATAAAATTCATCCGTCGGCAAATGCGGAGCCGGAGCCTCGCGATTTGTCAGACTGGTCACATTTCGTTTTTGAATCACAATGCCCGCCTCGCTGATCCGGCGTGCCGCGAACTCAGCGTGGTCGGTACTTTCAAAAACAGCGCTGATTTTCATCACAATCCCTCCCGGGCTAGTATGCCCGAACTTTTCCGATTCCATAACAACCGGTGGTGAGAAACATGGATATCCGATTAAACGACATTCTGGAATTGAAAAAAGAACATCCCTGCGGAGGAAAAACCTGGCTGGTGCTGCGTGTAGGGATGGATTTTCGCCTTCGCTGCACAACCTGCGGGCATGAAGTCATGGTGCCGCGCCGCAAAATTGAAAAAAGCATCAAAAAAATTATCCGGGAGAATCCCTAGCCATTCTTTCTTGCAGACGGCAAAGTAAAATCCCGGCATACTTCGCGGCATATCTCATCCGTCCGGTGCGTATAGATCTTTTAAGAACGGAAAGGACGGTTTGAACTTATGAAGCAGTGCTGTTCCCTCTTGATTTCCCTTCTTTTGCTTGCTTGTTTTCTGTTTCCGAACGGCGGACAGGCATTCGCGGCAGAGTTGCCGGAAAGTGCGGACTTTCGCGCCGTCTGGGTCTCCACGGTCTTAAACCTGGATTATCCCGCCGCGCCCACTTCCGACGCGGGAACGCTGGCGCAGCTGGCGGACGTCATATTAGACGGCGCGGCGGAAATGGGATTTCGTGCGGTCATCTTACAGGTGCGTCCCGCGGCGGACGCCCTTTATCCTTCCGAAATTTTCCCCTGGTCGTATTATCTGACCGGCGAATCCGGGCAGGCGCCTTCCGACGGTTTCGATCCGCTTGCTTACTGGGTGGAAGCCGCGCACGCGCGCGGGCTCGAGCTTCATGCCTGGATTAATCCCTACCGGATCACCAAAAACACCTCAGAACATCTCATTGAAAGCCTGGACCAGCTGCCGGAAGGTTCCCCTGCGCGCGAACACCCCGAATGGGTCGTCCAGTATGGCGGGGATTTTTATTTTGACCCCGCCCTTCCCGAGGTACGGGCACTTGTTGCAGACGGGGTTCGGGAAATTCTGGAACATTACGAAGTAGACGGCATCCATCTCGACGATTACTTCTATCCCGGTCAGGATTTTGACGATTCGGCCTCTTATGCCGCTTACGGCGAAGGCCGGGATCTTGCCGACTGGCGGCGGGAAAATGTCAATCAACTCATTCGCGATCTCCACGCCGTCGTCAGCGGATATCCGGACGCCGAATTTGGCGTCAGCCCCGCAGGTATCTGGGCAAACAGTACGACGGACAGCCGCGGCAGCGCGACTTCCGGCGGAGAAGCTTACACCCAACACTACGCCGACACCCGTCTCTGGGTAGAAGAAGCCATGCTGGACTACATCTGCCCGCAGATCTACTGGCATATCGGTCATCCTCTGGCAGATTACGCGGAATTGGTTTCCTGGTGGTCCGCGCTTTGCCGGGACTCCCCCGTCAAGCTTTATATCGGCATGGCCGCTTACCGCGTAGACGGGGAGAGGGAAGACAAAGCCTGGCAGGGATATGAGGAAATCCTGCGTCAGCTGGAACTCAACCGGGAAACGGGCGGCGTCGACGGCGTCGTGCTCTTCCGTTACGGCAGCCTTGCGGCAAATACGCCGCTTTCCGAAGCGCTTGCCGCCTGGTTTGAGGATCATCCGGTATATGCGCTTGCGGTGCGTCTGCCGGAACGCAATCTGACCACCGATTTATCTTCCTACTATCTCGGCGGTACGGCGGCGCCGGGCAGCGAACTGACCTGCAACGGCGAACCGGTGACCGCCATCTCCTCCGACGGCTATTTCGGGATGCTTGTTGCGCTGGACTACGGTCCCAATATCTTTACTTTCACGCAAAACGGCGTAACCGTAAGCAGGACCATCATCCGCACCGACACGCTGCCGGATTACAGCGCGGCGGGATGTCTGACGGCCGCCTTTCCGACCTCCGATTCCTATTTTTTACCCGGATACGAAATCGAACTGCGCTGCACCGCGCCTGTCGGCGCGTCCGTCAAAGCAGAATTCGGCGGACGGGTCTATGTGCTCCATCCGGATCACACGCCTTCGTCGCAATACACTTCCGCCGACACTACCGTATTCCGGGCAGTCGTCACCCTGCCGGGAAAGAGCAGCGGTTTGGACGACCTGGGGGCCCCTGTTTATACCATGCGCTGGCGGGGCGAACGCCAGCGCATGGCCGCAGCGGGCCATCTTTACCTGGTGCGCGACGGTGAACCGCTCACCGTCCGTATGAACGGCACGGTATACGCCTATGAGACCGCTTCCACTTCCGGCGGCTGCGTCAACGAATACGCAGAGGGGATGTCGGACCAGGTGGACTATTTCAGCGGCGCATTTTTTAAGCTTTCCTCCGGTTACTGGGTAAGCGCGCAGGATGTAACAGTCCTGCCGGGCACGCTTTCCGATCCCACGCTCAAAAGCGTACGGCATACGCTTTATCAGGGATACGAGCAGATTGCCTTTCATAAAAAAGGCGGCGCGGCGGGATATGCCACCTATGACGCCAATACACGGACGGTGACGGTCTGCATTGCGCCGGTGGAAAACGCGCCGGCGCTTTCCCTGCGCGCAGGCTCGCTGTTCGCCACCTGCGAAGCTTCTTTGGAGGAAAACCGCGCCGTCTATCGCCTGACCCTGAAAGAAGACGTCTCGCTTGGCGGCTTTTATGTGGAAACAACCGCAAACGGTCTGGCGTTTATTGCCCGGGAAACACGCGCCGTGGCGGACGGAGCCTATCCGCTTCGCGCGCACACCATTGTGATTGACGCCGGGCACGGCGGGCCGGCTTCCGGCACGCTGGGCCTTCTGGGGTCTGATTGGCCGGAAAAGGCCGTGAATCTGGAACTTGCCTCGGCGCTTGCGGATAAACTGCGCGGTCTCGGCGCCACAGTCATCGAAACCCGTACGGACGACACCGATGTCTCGCTGGAAGCGCGCGTGGCCTGCTCGCGCGCCGCACGCCCGGACCTTTTCCTCTCCATCCACTGCAATAATCTCTCCTCAGACACCGACATGACGTCGGTCGAGGGGTTTTCGCTCTACTACCGCGAAGACCTGTCTCGGGAAGCGGCGGAAACGCTCTTTGACACCTGCCTTTCGGAGACGTCCGGCGTACAACGCGGCCTGCATGAGCAGAATCTGTATGTCTGCCGGGGGAACTGGTGCCCGGCCATTCTCTTTGAGACCGCGTTCATGTCTAGTCCTCAGGATTTTGAAAACTTAACTGATCCCGCATGGCGCGACGCCATAACGGACGCGCTGGCGAAAGGGATTCTTGCCTGGTTCGCGTAACCGGCCGGCAGCGCATATCTGATTCTTACGAAAAGAAGGAGGCGGAAACGTTTGTATACGCCGCTTGCGGACAGAATCCGTCCGAAAACGCTCGACGAAGTTGTCGGGCAGGAACATATTTTGGGAAAAGGCTGCATCCTGCGCCGTATCATTGAGAGCGGACGCGTGCCGAATCTGATTTTCTATGGGCCCTCGGGTACAGGCAAAACTACGGTCGCGGAAATCATCGCGCAGCGCACCAACCGCGCGCTGCGCAAGCTGAACGCCACCACTGCCTCAACCGCGGATATCCGCGCCATTATTGAGGAATTAGATGGGTTCACCGGCCTGTCCGGCGTACTCCTCTATTTGGACGAAATTCAGTATTTTAATAAAAAGCAGCAGCAGAGCCTTTTGGAATTTATTGAAGACGGCCGCATCACGCTGATCGCCTCGACAACTGAGAACCCCTATTTTGCCATTTTCGGCGCGGTGCTCTCGCGTTCCACCATCTTCGAATTTCACGCCGTCTCGCCTGCCGCCATGCGGCCCGCGCTGTCCCGCGCATTTGCGCTCGCCTATGGGGGTGCAGAGCATGTCCCACCCATAGAAGACGGCGTCGTGGACTATCTCTGTTCCGCTTCCGGCGGGGATGTACGCAAGGCGGTCAACGCCGTGGAACTGCTCTCCTCCGTCTCGCCGGACCGTGTCACGCTCGCCGACGCCGAAACCGTCGCCCAGCGCAGCGCCATGCGCTATGACCGGGACGGCGATGCTCATTACGATATTCTCTCTGCCCTGCAAAAATCCATCCGCGGTTCCGATCCGGACGCCGCCGTTCACTACCTGGCCCGGCTCCTGGAAGCGGGAGATCTGCTCTCCGCCTGCCGCCGTTTGATGGTCATCGCCGCGGAGGATATCGGGCTCGCCTACCCACAGGCCATTCCCATCGTAAAAGCCTGCGTGGATTCCGCAACGGCAGTGGGAATGCCGGAAGCAGCGCTTCCCCTGGCGGACGCGGCCATCCTGCTTGCCACCGCGCCGAAATCCAACTCCGGTCACAATGCGATTCTCGCAGCGCTCTCCGATATCCGCATGGGCCGCACCGGCGCAGTCCCGCGCCATCTGCAAAACGTCCATGCCGACGGCTATGGTTTTGAACGGGAGCAGGGCTATCTTTACCCCCATGATTTCCCTCACCACTGGACGCCGCAGCAATACCTCCCGGACGAACTTGCCGGCCGTGTCTATTACGAATATGGAGAAAATAAAACGGAACAGGCCGCGCGCGCCTACTGGGAGAAAATCAAAGGTGCTTCCGACTCCAAAACGTAAGCTCTCTCAAGAAAAACGGAGAATTTCCTGTTTTTCCAATCCATTCCGCCGGTATTTGTGCAATTTGCCCCATTTACTTTACCATGCTAACATGTTATAATGCCGTTACGTCAGTGAGGCATTGACGAATCAACAACTTTTCAGGGGTATGGAACATGAAAAAGAAACTTCTCGCGATGTTATTGGCAGTACTGATGCTGACCGCACTGATGGCAGGTTGCCAGCAGGAACCCGCGGAAAGCGAAGAGGGTACGCGGACCTTCACCGTCGGTTTCGACGCGGAATTCCCGCCCTATGGTTACATAGACGACAACGGCGATTATGACGGATTTGACCTGGCGCTTGCCGCGGAAGTCTGCGACCGTCTCGGCTGGGAACTGGAACTTCAGGCCATCGTCTGGGACTCCAAGGACGCAGAACTGGAGTCGGGCAATATCGACTGTATCTGGAACGGCTTTACAAAGAGCCCGGACCGTGAGGACGACTACACCTGGTCCGTCCCCTATGTGGATAACTCTCAGGTAATCGTCGTGCGCGATGACAGCGGCATTGCGTCGCTGGCAGATCTCGCGGGCAAAACGGTGATGGTACAGGCCGGTTCCTCCGCGCTCAGCGCGCTCGAGGGCGAGGACTGTGCGGAACTGACCGCGACTTTCGGCGAGCTTTTAGAGGTTGCCGACTATAACGCCGGCTTTATGGAGCTGGAAAACGGCACGATTGACGCACTTGCCATGGATATCGGCGTAGCGAACTATCAGATTGCCACGCGCGGCGGCGGGTACACGATTCTCGATGAATCCATCGCCACCGAGGTATACTGCGTTGGTTTCCTGCTGGGCAATACGGAGCTCATGTATACCGTGCAGGGTGTCCTGCTTGAAATGGCGGAAGACGGCACCATGCTGGAAATCGCGGAACAGTATGTGGACCGCGGTCTGGTCATCGATTCGCTCTGCCTGATCGACTAATTTTTGCTACACACGCGGGCGGGGGCTGCGGTTCCCGCCCATTTCACCTACCTGTGAGGTTCTTATGACGTTTGCTACCATGGTATCCCAGTTGGCCGAGGGGCTGCTGGTTTCCGTTGAAATCTTTTTGCTGACGCTCGTCGGGTCACTCCCGCTCGGGCTTCTTGTTGCGTTTGGGCGCATGTCGAAATGGAAGCCCCTGCGGCTGATTGTCCAGTTCTATATTTCGGTCATGCGCGGCACTCCGCTGGTTTTGCAGCTCATGGTGGTTTATTTCGGTCCGTCCATCCTGTTCGGCTGGAATATTCCGCGTTTTTCTTCGGTCATACTCGGGATGATTTTAAACTATGCGGCTTACTTTGCGGAAATTTACCGCGGCGGCATTGAATCTATGCCGGCCGGCCAGCATGAAGCGGCTGCTGTGCTGGGTTATACGAAGGGACAGACATTCTTTAAAATCATCATGCCGCAGGTATTCAAGCGAATCCTTCCCTCCGTCACAAACGAAGTCATCACCCTGGTGAAGGACACCTCGCTTGCCTATGTCGTCTCCGTGATGGAAATGTTTACGCTGGCAAAAAAAATTGCCTCTTCCCAGACGACATTGATGCCGTTTGTCATTGCGGGCGTCTTTTACTATATCTTTAATCTGGTGGTGGCGGTTATCATGGACCGCATGGAGCGCAAGCTCTCTTACTATCGCTGAGAAACGGAGTTATCCCTATGAACGTGCTTGAAATGAATCAGATTCAAAAGTCTTTCGGCGAAAACAAAGTTTTGAAAGACATCTCCTTGTCCGTTTCAAAAGGCGAGGTTGTGGCCATCATCGGACCGTCCGGCAGTGGGAAATCCACACTTTTGCGCTGCGCCACGTTTTTGGAGACCATTGATTCCGGAGAAATTGCCTATATGGGACAGTACGCCGCCAAAACCGGTCCTTCCAGGAAGGCAGAATATGCCACTTCTGCGCAAATGCGGAAGATTCGCGGTTATTTCGGGCTTGTGTTCCAGAGTTTCAACCTGTTTCCGCATTACAGCGTCCTGAAAAACATTACAGATGCGCCGGTCTGCGTACAAAAACGCAACCGTCAGGAGGCTATTGAGGAAGCGCGGACATTGCTTGCCAAAATGGGGCTTTCCGACAAGGAAAACGCGTATCCCTACCAACTTTCCGGCGGGCAGCAGCAGCGTGTTTCCATCGTCCGTGCGCTTGCCATGCATCCGGAAATCCTGTTTTTTGACGAGCCGACTTCGGCGCTGGATCCGGAATTGACCGGCGAAGTATTAAAGGTTATCCGTTCGTTGGCCGAAGAACATATGACCATGGTTATCGTCACGCATGAAATGGCGTTTGCGCGCGCCGTAGCCGACCGCGTCATTTTTATGGACGGCGGCATTATCGTGGAAGAAGGCCGCCCGGACGACGTGATGCTCCATCCACAGAACGAGCGCACCGCATCTTTCCTCAGCCGGTTTGGAGAATAGCAAAACCGGCGCTTTTCATTTCGCTTTTTTCACAAGGGTTCGAAATTTTTGCTTGACAAACGCGTGATAATCCAGTATAATAACTTCTGTTATCACGAATACGCGCGAGTGGTGGAATTGGCAGACTCGCTAGATTCAGGTTCTAGTGTTCGCAAGGACGTGCGGGTTCAAGTC
>CALWBW010000008.1 GCA_944376195.1 uncultured Clostridia bacterium
GCTCTTGCGATCGCTGGGAACCGCGTTTGCGTCGGATGCAGAACCATACGGGCGAACACATCGTATCCGGTCTGATTCACCGCGACTATGGCTTTGCCAACGTGGGTTTCCACATCGGCAGCCGCGACGTCACGCTGGATTTTGACGGCGTGCTTGAGCGGGACGCGCTCCGGCGTATCGAATACCTGGCAAATGTCGCCGTCGCGGAAAATGTAACGGTCACAGCGGAGTATCCCGCTCCGGAAAAACTCGCCACGCTGGAGTACCGCAGTAAACTGGATTTGACGGAAAATGTGCGCATTGTCACGATTACGGGATATGACTGCTGCGCCTGCTGTGCGCCGCATGTAAAGCGTACCGGCGAAATCGGCATGATTAAACTGCTTGATTATATCCATTATAAAGGCGGCATCCGTATCCACATGCAATGCGGATTGGACGCCCTGGATGACTTTAATGAAAAATACGACAATGTCGCACAGATCGCAGCCTCACTCTCTGTCAAACAGGCGGACGCAGCGGCGGCAGTTGCACGGCTTTCCGACGCCATGACAGCGCAGAAACAGACAATTGCAGAGCTGAAGCGGGAACTCGTACGGGCCAAATTGGCATTGATTCCGTCATCGGACGCTGGGTTGCTTCTTTTCGAGCCCGCGCTTGATATGGACGGACTGCGCGCTCTGGCAGAAGGCGCGTCAAAACGCCGCGGCGGTATTTGTGCCGTCTTTGCCGGGCGTGACGCTGCCGGATACCAGTACGCGGCAGCGTCACAGTCTCAGGATATGCGTGCATTTGCGCGTGTGCTGAATACTGCGCTCTCAGGGCGCGGTGGCGGCAATGCCGCCATAATTCAGGGCGGTGTATCCGCCGGCGCAGACGCTATCCGCACGTTTTTCCAGGCGCTTGGTACCGAACTCTCCTGACCGGCAGGAAACTCTCTGCATTAAAAAAACAGCCGCTTTTTATAGAAAGCGGCTGTTTTTCTATTTTCCCAACCATACCTTTTGTCAGGGTTTTTTCTTTGTTTTCTCCATGATCCGCCGGACCAGACCATTTGGTTTGTCCCTCATTTTGGGTTTGGGGGGCAGCATGATACGTTCTCCTGTTTCCGGGTCAATCTCCTGTACGCCGGCGTATGCCTTTGAATCAACAGGCAATGCCTTTTTTTTCAACGAACGTTTACATAATGCCGCAATCAAACTGAGCAGCAACGCGCACAGCGGCACGCCGATAATCATCCCCGCGAAGCCGAAAATTCCACTGAAAAAAAGGATCGAAAACATAGCCCAAAAACTTGAAATTCCAACCGATCCGCTGATAATGCGCGGTCCCAGGACATTTCCATCAAATTGCTGCAAAACAATGATAAAAATCACAAAATACAAACACTGAATTGGACTCACCGTCAAAATCAGCAGTGCGCTGGGAATTGCGCCGATAAACGGTCCGAAAAACGGGATGATATTTGTCACGCCAATTAAAACACTGACCAGCATCGCGTATGGCATTTTCACAATGATCATAAAAAGATAACACAAAAATCCGATAATCAGGGAGTCCAGCAATTTCCCCGTGATAAATCCGCTGAACGTCCGGTGAATAAAGCGCATGTTTTCAAGAAATACGTTTGCCGTCTTAACTTTAAACACGCTGTATGCAAGCTTTTTCCCCTGCGCAGCAAACAAATCTTTGCTGACCAACATATAAATTGCGGCTATCGCGCCGATCAACGTATTTTTTAAAAAGGTAAACGTCCCTGTCAAGGTAACGAGGATGCCACTGGATAAACCGTTTACCATTTCCGTTACATAGGGAAGCAGATTGTTCTCCGCCCAGGTATTGATGTTCCCCACATAGCGTGATAAAACTTCCGTAACGGTCGCCTCGATTTCCGGATTGTCGTGCAGTACCTTCTGCGCCCAATCCACGATTTTTTTCCCGGTATCCGGCGCGCTTTTAATAATGGAAACCACGCTCTGTCCCAGTTCCGGCAACACCAGAAAACCAAACCCAATCAAAAGAGACAGAAAACACAGCATCGTGAGCGTTACGGAAATAGCATTTCCCAAAAGATACAACCTGCGAGCTGTCTTGGGTGTTCGTTCGCGCTTTAAAAAACACTTATGAAATAGTTTGGCAAAAAAATTATAAACTGGCAACAGCAGATACGCCAGAATAAAACCATAAAGAAACGGCGTTAAAATTTGCCAGATTTTTAGGCAAAACCCCGCAATTACTTCAAACTCAAAAATGGCAAAGACCAACAAAATGCAAGCAGCCAATACGCAGAACGCGATGACCCCTATCATCAAATATCGTTTTCGCTGTTCGTGATCCATATTCCGTTTTCCCCCTCCCGTTTTTTTCATTGTACCATATTCCTACTGGAAAGGACAACGCTGTTTCTGCGTTTTTCTTGTGTATTATAAATATAGAATTTCAAAAAACCAGTCTGATATTCTGTATTGTCAATAAATTTTTGGTTTTTCGCAATTTGCTCTTGCATATTATTCGCGCACGTGTATAATAAATACATCAACTGATTCACATATCTCTGTGATCACTACATATTGGAGGAACCAACCATGAAAAAGTCCTGTAAAATCTTAGCGCTTGTCCTGGCAGCAGTTATGATGCTTGCGATGTTTTCCGGTTGCCAGGAAAGTGCTGGCAATAATGAGGAAAGCGACGTCCTGATTGTCACCCTCTCCCCCGACTTCTCGCCGATGGAATTTGTCGATACTTCGAAGTCCGGCCAGGATCAGTATGTGGGCTTTGACGTGATGCTCGCTAAGTATATCGCCGAGAAACTCGGCAAAGAGCTCGAGATCCGTGCCATGTCCTTTGATGCCTGCCAGATGGCCGTGCAGCTCGGCACCGCAGACCTTTCAATCTCCGGTTATTCCTGGACAGAAGATCGTGCAGAAAATTACTTAATGTCTGATTACTATTATGCCGGCGATAACGCCGCCACGCAGACCCTGATCGTGCGCGCGGACGAAGTGGATTCCTATCAGTCCCTTGAAGATTTCGCGGGATGCTCCGTGGGCGCTCAGACAGCTTCCCTGCAGATGGATCTCTGTAACGCCCAGCTTCCAGAAGATACAGATATCCAGGAATTCAAAGCCATTGACGACGCAGTGCTGGCTCTGAAAACGGGTAAGCTCGACGCAGTTGCCGTGGAAGGCGGTAACGGTGCGGCGATTATCGCGAAAAACTCTGATATTGCGCTCTCCGGCGTGCTGTTCTCCGTGGACGAAGCTTCCGAGAATAACGTCATTATTTTGAATAAGGAAGACACCGAATTGCTGGAGCAGGTCAACGCGATCCTCGCAGAGGCTGAGGCAGCCGGCCTGTACGGCGAATGGTATGCAGAGGCATTGGAACTTGCGGGTGTGGAGAGTGCGTCTGAAGTGGAATACGACGATGAAGGCAATGTCGTTGAGGACGGTGAAGATGCCGACACGACCGGTGACGAGGGCAACGCCGGTGAGGACGGTGATGACGCCGGTGCGACCGACGACGAGGGTAATGCCGAATAAAGAATCGTGTGATACAGCGGGCGGCCGGTTTCTGTAAGGATACCGGCCTTGTCCGTTGGTTTGCCAATAGGAGGATCTATCGTGTCGTTTACAACAATCTGTGAAAATATCGTTATGCTCTTGCGCGAGTATTGGCACGTATTTTTGATCGAAGGCGTGAGTTATACGCTGCTTCTGTCGGTCATTACCGTGTTTTTCGGCGCAATTTTGGGTTCGCTTCTGGCTCTGGGCAAACGTTCCCGGTTTCGGATTGTCCGCGGGATCATTACCGCGTTTGTAGAAGTGATCCGGGGAACACCAATCCTTTTGCAGCTTTACTTCGGCTATTTCATCCTGCCGATGATGGTCCCGGCGCTGAATTTAAGTGCGTTCACTTCCATTTGTATTGCGCTTGTCATCAACAGTTCTGCCTATGTTTCCGAAGTCATCCGCTCCGGTATCCAGGCAGTGGATCACGGACAGACGGAAGCTGCGCGTAGCCTTGGGCTCAACGCGCGCCAGACCATGCTGCGCATCGTCCTGCCGCAGGCGGTGAAAAATATCCTGCCGGCGCTCGGCAACGAGTTTGTCATGATGATTAAAGAGACCTCCCTGGCTTCCACGTTCTTTGTCGGCGAACTCATGACCTCGTATTTGAAGGTCAAGGGCGCGACTTGGTTGAACCTGGAATCTTTAATTATCGTCGGTGTGATTTACTTTGTGATCACCTTTACACTGAGCAAAGTGATCGCGGTATTTGAAAGGAGGATGAGGGCCGGTGAATAACGAACCCATGATTCGTACCGTCAATCTACATAAAAGTTTTGGCGCGCTGCATGTTTTAAAAGGCGTGAGTGAACACGTCTCTCCTCAGGAGGTCGTCTCTATTATCGGCCCGTCCGGCAGCGGTAAAAGTACATTCCTGCGTTGTTTGAACATGCTGGAAGTCCCGGAAGAGGGACAGATTTTCTTCGAAGGTGTGGACATTACCGACAAAAAGGTGGACGTCAACCTTCATCGACAGAAAATGGGGATGGTTTTCCAGCTTTTTAATGTATTTCCGCACCTCACCGTAAAGCAGAACATCACGCTTGCGCCTGTTCTTTTGAAGAAAAAGTCGCAGCAGGAAGCCGACGATATGGCGATGGAATTGTTAAACCGTGTCGGCCTGGCGGACAAGGCAGACAACAAGCCTGGTCGCCTCTCCGGTGGCCAAAAACAACGTCTTGCCATAGTGCGTGCCCTTGCCATGGAGCCGGATGTCATGCTCTTTGATGAGCCGACGTCGGCGCTCGACCCGGAAATGGTCGGTGAGGTATTGGATGTAATCAAAAATCTCGTAAAGGGCGGTATGACCTCCGTTATCGTGACACACGAGATGGGATTTGCCAAGGAAATTTCCGATCGTGTCCTGTTCATGGACGACGGCATGGTGCTTGAATCCGGTACCCCTTCTGAAATTTTCAATACGCCGCAGAATCCGCGTACCCGAGATTTCTTAAGTAAAGTTTTGATGTAAAAGCAGAAAAGCAGCGAAACGCTGCTTTTCTTTGTCCATTATAAAAGCACATAAATGAGGGAGGCGTTTTCATGCAAAAGAAAGACGCGCTGGCTGTTATTGATGACAAGCAGTCGCTTTTCACCAGCGTCAGCGACAAAATCTGGGAATATGCAGAACTGTCGCTTTTGGAATATCAATCCATGGAACTCTACTGCAAAGTGTTGGCAGAAAACGGATTTACCGTAGAAAAAGGGCTCTGCAATGTCCCGACTGCTTTCTCCGGTTCCTTTGGCAGTGGTAAGCCTGTCATCGGAATTTTAGGCGAATTTGACGCGCTTTCCGGCCTTTCGCAGAAATGCGGCGTCCCACAACGAGAGGAACGGATTCCGGGCGGCAGCGGACACGGATGCGGGCACAATATGCTCGGCGCAGGTTCTCTGGCCGCTGCGTTTGCCGTGAAAGCCTATCTGGAACAGACCGGGAAGTCCGGAACGGTGATTTTCTTTGGTTGTCCCGGTGAAGAAGGCGGCGCCGGTAAGGCGTTCATGGCGCGTGAACGCGCGTGGGAGAAGTTGGACGCCGCGCTTTCGTGGCATCCGGGCCACTTTAACCAGGTTACAACGGGATCTTGCATTTCCTGCATCCAGGTGGAATATAAGTTCACTGGTATTGCGGCACATGCGGCGGGAAATCCGGAGCAAGGTCGCAGCGCGCTGGATGCCGTACAGCTGATGAACATCGGCGTGGAGTTTCTGCGTGAACATATGCCGGATACCGCCCGCATCCATTACGCCATTACAGACGCCGGCGGCAATTCTCCAAATGTTGTACAACCCACTGCACAAGTCCTTTACATGGTGCGCGCACCAAAAGTCCGAGAAGCCATGAAACTTCAGGCGCGCGTGGACAAAATTGCCGAGGCAGCGGCCATGATGACAGAGACACAGCTGACCCGCCGGTTTATCGACGGCACGGCAAACACGGTCTCCAATGAACGTCTGGAAAAACTGCTTTATCAAAATTTCCTGGAAGTCGGCGCACCGACTTTCAATGAGGAAGAAAAAGCGTTTGCCCAGCAGCTCGTCGATTCGTACGAGATGAAAGTGGAGGGAACCTTTGTCGATGAGCTGGAGGACCAGCTCACAGCAGAAGAATTTGCGCAGGTTTTGGAAAAGAGCCAGGGCGGGAAAGCGCCGCTTTTGGATTTCATCATCCCCTACCGCCACAGCAAAAAAGTAGAGATGGGGTCGACGGATGTGGGAGACGTAAGCTGGCTCACGCCCACCGCACAGATTGGGACATCCTGCTTCGCGGCCGGTGCTCCCGGACATTCCTGGCAGAATGTTTCCATCGGTGCGACATCTATCGGTCATAAGGGATTGCTCTGCGCCGGCAAAGTCTTGGCAGGCGCGGCAATTGATCTGATTGACCATCCTGAAATTCTCGGCGAGGCACACGAAGAGTTTTTGAGAAAAACCAAAGAGGGCTATGTTTGCCCCATTCCGGATGACGCAGTTCCTACTCCTGTCGGCGACAAAATGTAAGATCTATAAGCTCCCCGCCTGATTTTGGGCGGGGAGCCTTGCTTTTTCCAACATTTCGCAGTACACTGTTTTTGTCGAATTTTGTCGTTATCTGCCGTTTTGTCATTTCCTTCTTTTTGATAAACGGCTCACGGCACAGGAAGAGAGGAATGCTTATGACGGCCACCATAATTCTGTTCCTTTTGTTGCTGACAATGGCCGGCGGTTTTATCTGGACACTGTCCGCACGATGTATCCGGCGCTTTCTTCCGCTTCGCAGAGCCACCGCTACTGTGATCAATCTCTGTTGTACCGCTGTATTTCTTCTGGCTGCATGTACCGGCGGAATCTTTTCTCTTAACGCACTCCGCAATGAAGAATATACCCGTGGTGTAACCGCCGGTGTGCGCGCCGGGGAGGCCGATCTTGCCGCGCAGCAGAAACTAACAGATCGGGCGTGGCAAGAAGGGTATGGAGAAGGGTTTACCGCGGGAGTGTCTTCCATGGCCGCTTTCGAGACGGACAGTCCGGCCGTCCAAACACCGTCGGACAATACGGAAAACCAGGAACTTCCGGACTCCGAAGATAAAATAACCCAAACGGAAGACGCCGAAAGTGATCTTGAACCCCTTTCCGATTCCTCGGAAGAAGCTCCGCCGTCGTCTGAACCGGAAAGTGCGGAACCAGCTTCTGAGGATCCGGTTAACTCCGATGGAGAATCCGGCTCCACGGTGTACTATACGCCCAGCGGCAGCGTCCTGCACCGCGACCCTGATTGTTCCTATCTCAGCCGGGCAAAGGAAGTTTTATCGTGCGACATGGCTGACGCGCCGGCACTCCCCTTCTGTTCCCGCTGCGGCTGATCGTTCTAACAGAAAAGCAGTGCCTTCCCGTTCATCAACAAAAGTTGGATTACTTCTGTAAATTTATCACAAAATCTTGCAAGGCTTTCTGTTGTGACAGGTCCTTTTCCTTGGAATTGTTCAAAATTTGTTGAAAAAGTAATTGACTAAGCCTTAGATTCTGCTATAATAAGGGATGTAATCAATTGCGCCGTTTCCGTCATCCGTTTTCGGCAAACCATTTCCGTCGGTGTTCCGCTTCTCCTATGCTTTTAAGCAGTTGGGGATAAATTGTGCCGGAAAGGAAACCCTGTGCAGACGCGGATAAGGCAGCGGCAAATTCAACAAATGGAGGATGGCTCAACATGGACAAGTTCTTTAAAATCAAAGAACGGAATTCCACGGTACGCACAGAGATCGTCGGCGGTATTGTCACGTTCTTTGCCATGGCGTACATCATTTTTGTCAACCCCAGCTACCTTTCCCAAACCGGCATGAACTATCACGCCGTGTTGCTTGCAACTTGTGTTTCTTCCGCGCTCGGTTGTTTCCTCACTGCATTTTTGTCAAATGTCCCGTTTGCGCAGGCGCCTGGCATGGGACTGAACGCCTTCTTTACGTACACGATCTGCTTCGGCATGGGGTATACCTGGCAGCAGGGTCTTGCCATCGTGTTCATCTCCGGCGTTCTCTTCCTGATTCTCACCCTCAGTCCTCTGCGTTCCCGTTTGATCGCCTCCGTTCCGGCGTTCCTGAAAAACGCCATTTCCGCTGGTATTGGTCTTTTCATCGCCTTTATCGGTCTTTTGAACGCAGATATCGTAAAACTCTTTGGTGATTCCGTGGTAGACGGCGTCGTAGTCGCGACGGACTATTCCGACATGGGCAGTATTCTCTCCGGCACGCCGCTTTTGGCTTTGATCGGCCTGATTATCACGGCCCTCCTTCTTGTCTGGAAAGTAAAAGGCGCTATTTTCATCGGCATTGTTATCACCACCATCATCGGCATCCCGATGGGATTGACAACGTTTACCTGGGAATCGAACAGCTTCTCCGCGCTCGGCGAAACCTTCCTGAAGCTGGACTTCACCGGCCTGACTGCGGTTGACGGCGGTCTTATGGCTTTGATCACCGCCGTAATCAGCTTCTTTGTGGTAGACTGCTTTGATACGGCAGGCACATTGATTGGGACCGCGTCCAATGCCGGCATGTTGGATGAAAAAGGCAATCTGCCCGGCGGCGACCGCGCCATGATCGCGGATGCAATCGCCACCTGCACCGGCGCCGTTATCGGTACCTCGACTGTTACCACATATGTAGAATCCTCCACAGGTATTGCCGAAGGCGCACGTACCGGCCTGCACTCTGTTGTAGTCGGTCTGTTGTTCCTGCTTGCCTGCTTTGTTGTGCCGATTGCCGGTGTGATCCCCACCGCTGCTACGGCTCCCGCACTGATTATCGTCGGCGTTTACATGCTCGCAGGCGCGGCAAAAATTACATGGTCCAATATGGAAGAAGCCATCCCGGCTTTCCTGACCATCGCCATGATGCCGTTCGCTTACAGTATTTCCGACGGTATCGGATTCGGCTTCATTTCCTATTCGATCCTCAAGATCTGCCGTGGAAAAGCGAAGGAAGTTCCTATTCTCGTCTACATCATTTCCGTTGTTTTCATCATTATGTACCTGCTCACTTATCTATAAAAACAGTAAAAAGCCGGCATACGGGGTTTCCCGTATGCCGGCTTTTTTCATCGAAAAACCATGTCCACGGATTTGTCTTAGATCACAGCGATTGCCTCGATTTCCACAAGGGCATCTTTTGGCAGGGATACCACAGCCACTGCGGACCGGGCCGGGCAATCTTTTTGAAAAACTGTGCTGTATACTTCGTTCATTGCTGCGAAATCGCCCATATTGCGCAGGAAAACCGTTGTTTTCACCACATTTTCGAGACACCCCCCGGCTGCCTCCAGTACGGCTTGTAAATTCATCAGCGACTGCCGCGTCTGCGTGCGGATATCGCTCCCCGCAAACACGCCGGTTTTGGGATCCACCGGGATTTGACCGGATATAAACAACAACTTTCCGGAAGCGGAGACACCCTGAGAATAGGGGCCGATTGCCTCCGGCGCACTCTTCGTATAAACCGTTTCCTTCATATTGTCACACTTCTTTCCTTCCATTTTTCCATATTGGGCAGGGAATCGCTCAATTTTTATCTTATCATAGCTCGTCCCCTTTGTAAAGGAACAGAAGGATGCAGCCGGACCTCACTCCCGCAAAGACTGTTGCAAACGCAGAAAAATGTGGTATACTATAGGGTATGAAGTTATACTTCCGGGATGTTTGCGGCAGTTCTTGTGCTTAGCGGTTTCCGCATCCGCGTGAAAACGTCCCACACAGCCCGCTTTGGCAGGCCGTATTTTTCAGGAAAGGTCTTGCGTTTTTCGCTTTCGGTTTTTACAGGTACATGGGTAGAATCATTGCGATTGCCAATCAAAAAGGCGGCGTGGGAAAAACCACTACCGCGGTCAATACGGCGGCGGCGCTGGCACTTGCCGGCCGCCGGGTTTTGCTCTGCGATTTTGACCCGCAGGCAAACGCCACATCCGGGCTGGGCATTGAAAAAACAACGCTTTCTCGAAGCGTGTACGATGGCCTGACCGGCGGCGTCAGTGCGCAGGAACTGATTCTCCGGACGCGGTTTTGTGATGTTTTGCCCTCCAGCATCGCGCTGGCAGGCGCAGAAATTGAGTTGGTCGATTTCCCCGCACGGGAGCATGCGCTGAAAAGGCTTTTGACGCCTGTCTCTTTTTCTTATGATTTTATTCTCATTGATTGTCCGCCGTCGCTGGGGCTTCTGACGCTGAACGCGCTCTGTGCAGCAGATACGGTGCTTGCACCAATCCAGTGCGAGTATTATGCGTTGGAGGGGCTTTCTCAGCTCATGCAGACAATACGCAGCGTGAAACGCTCCCTGAACCCATCGCTTACCCTGGAAGGTATTCTGCTCACCATGTTTGACAGCCGGACAAACCTCTCTCAACAGGTGGTACACGAAGTGAAAAAGCATTTTCCGCGCCAGGTTTTTCCCGTCGTGATTCCGCGCAACGTCCGTTTGAGTGAAGCGCCCAGTCACGGCGTACCTGTGATGTATTATGACCGCAGCTCCAAAGGTGCAAAATGTTATGAAAAACTGGCGGAATGCATTATTCAAAATTAAAATTGCAAACGAGGTGGAACTATGAGTGCAAAAGGTCTGGGACGCGGTCTCTCCGCGCTTTTTGGAGATGACCCGGTCATGGAGGAACTTGCCTCGTCCCGTTCCACTCTGCGAATTTCCGATATTGAACCGAATCCCAACCAACCGCGGCGGTACTTTGATCCGGACGCCCTGCAATCATTGGCCGCTTCCATTCGGGAAAACGGGCTCTTGCAGCCGCTTGTCGTGCGCCGGAGCGGAGAGGGGCTTTATCAAATCATTGCCGGGGAACGGCGCTGGCGTGCCTGCCGTTTGGCCGGTCTGACGGAGGTTCCCGCTGTGATTCTGGAGGCGGATGACCTGCACGCGGCGCAGCTTGCGCTGATTGAAAACCTCCAGCGAGAAGACCTGAACCCCATTGAGGAAGCCAATGGATACCGAACGCTGATGGAAACCTTCGGGCTGACACAGGAGGAAACCGCCCAGCGCGTCGGACGTTCCCGGCCGGCTGTTGCAAATGCCCTCCGGCTGTTGTCGCTCTCCGAAGAACTGCGCAAGATGGTGGAACAGGGGACGCTGTCGGCGGGTCACGCGCGTGCGCTTCTCCCGATTCCCGACGAGGCGCTTCGCCTTGAAACGGCGGAATATGCAGTGGCGCAAGCACTGAGTGTGCGAGAGCTGGAGCAGTATGTCCGGCGCCTGCTTACGCAAAAAAAAGCGCAGCCCGCTGTGCCAGCAGTCGACTATGCCGGAGCGCTTGGTCAAAGGCTCTCCCAGTCGCTCGGGCGTCGGATTACGGTGAAACCCGGACGAAAAAAGGGCAAAATAGAAATAGAATACTACGGTAACGAAGATCTTGATACGTTGATTGCGCTGCTGGAACAAGCAGCGGAGAAATAGAAAGGCAGGCTTTTACCATGATTGATATAAAAAAGATCCGGGAAGAAACGGACGCCGTAAAGGCAGGACTCGCAGCAAAGGAGTATAACGCGGATGAGCAGATTGACCGTATTCTTGTACTGGATGTGCAGCGTCGTGAATTGATCGGACGCAGCGAAGCGCTGAAGGCGGAGCAGAACAAAACCTCCAAGGAAATTCCGGCCATCAAAAAGGCCGGCGGAGATACGGCGCCGATTTTTGCGCGAATGAAAGAACTTTCAAACGAAGGGAAACAGGTGGAGACCCAGCTTCGCGATGTTGAGGCGGAATATCGTACGCTGATGCTCTCATTACCCAATCTTCCGGATCCCGATTTAAAGCCCGGCGGGAAGGAAAACAACGAACCGCTCCGCTACTATGGCGAACCGCATCATTTTGACTTTGAACCGAAAAACCATGTGGATCTCTGCACGGATCTGGGCCTCATTGATTATACCCGCGGCACCAAGTTGTCCGGCGCGGGCTTTTGGATCTATCGTGGAATGGGCGCGCGCCTGGAATGGGCTCTTTTAAATTATTTCATTGATACGCATCTTGCCGACGGGTATGAACTCGTGCTCGTCCCGCATATGCTGGGTTACGAATGCGGCCTGACAGCCGGTCAGTTCCCCAAGTTTGAGGACGACGTTTACTGGCTTGAAACCGCAGAAGATGAACGCCGCCGTTTTATGCTGCCCACCGCAGAAACAGCGCTGGTCAGCCTGCATCGCGATGAAATTCTGACGGAGGCCGAACTTCCGCGTAAATACATTTCCTATACGCCTTGCTTCCGCCGTGAGGCCGGCTCCTATCGCGCGGACGAGCGTGGAATGGTACGCGGGCATCAGTTCAACAAAGTGGAAATGGTGCAGTACACCCTGCCGGAAAAGTCCGACGAGGCTTTTGAAGAGCTTGTCGGAAAAGCAGAAGCGTTGGTGCGCGGACTCGGATTCCATTTCCGTACGGTCAAGCTGGCGGCCGCCGATTGTTCCGCCTCCATGGCGCGGACCTATGACATTGAGATCAATATCCCATCCATGAATGGCTATAAGGAAGTTTCCTCCGTTTCAAACGCCCGGGATTATCAGGCACGCCGCGGTTCCATCCGTTTCCGCCGCGAAGCCACCGGCAAAACGGAGTTTGTGCATACGTTAAACGGTTCCGGGCTTGCAACCTCCCGTATCCTGCCCGCGCTCGTCGAACAAAATCAGCGGGCGGACGGTTCTATCGTTGTACCGGAAGTTCTGCGAAAATATTTGGGTGGAATTGAGATTATTTCAAAATAGTTTTTGATTAAAAGGCCGCGCTGCGGGATTCCCGCATGGTCGGGCGCAGGCCAAAACCATGGATTCTTCTTAAACGGGAGATGTTATGGATAGAGCCATCACCTGTTGCTTTACCGGGCACCGTCCGGAAAAAATGCCGTTTTCCCTGTCACCCTATAGTTTTGACCTGCATGCTTTCCGTAGAAACCTTGAATACGCGGTGCAGCGTGCCGTTTTAGATGGATACCGTCATTTTATAACAGGGATGAGCCGCGGCATGGATTTATGGGCCGCCATGTGTGTGCTGGATTTCAAACGCGCCTATCCCGGCCTGACGCTGGAAGCGGCAATTCCCTGCCCGGAACAGGCAGACCGTTGGGACTCCGGTGATGTACGGCTTTATCAACTCGTGCTTTCCCGGTGCGATGCCAAAACGGTCTTATCCCCGCACTATCACGCCGGTTGTATGGAAAAGCGGAACCGGTATATGGTAGACCATTCCTCACTCCTGATTGCGGCGTTTGACGGCCGGCGCGGCGGTACGTATAATACTTGTGCCTATGCGGATCGAAAAGGAGTTCGGATTTATAATATTTTAGCCGATGAACAAGATTACACAGGAACCATTTTTTAACCAGGCGGGAAGGCTGCTACGGAGGTGAACCTATGCTGATTGAAAACGAATACGGCACCATTGATATTACCAACGACGTCATTGCCGACATCGTCGCCAGCCATTGTTATGGCGTCCATGGAATGGCCAACAAGAACAAACTTGACGGGCTCGTCCAACTCTTCAAACGGGATTCGAACCGTAAGGGCATTCAGGTAGAAGTCGTGGACAACGAAACGGTAAATATTGAACTTCACATTGTCGTGCGGCACGGCGTCAATATTGCCGCCGCCGGAGATTCCATCATCAGTGAAGTGCGTTATAATGTCGAAAAACTGACCGGTGTGAAGGTCGGCCGCGTCGACGTATTTGTCGATTCGCTCATGACAGACTGAACAGTGCAAGAATTACGGCGAGAGGGTGAAAATTTTTGGAGAATTATATAGACGGCGCCGCTTTTCGGCAAATGGTGATTCAGGCGGCATATGCAGTTGAGGCACGAAAGAAAGAATTAAATGATTTAAATGTTTTCCCGGTTCCGGACGGCGATACGGGAATCAATATGAGCGCGACGATTAACGCCGCCGCGCGGGAACTGGAAAAATCGGAGGGAGAAACGCTTGGGGAAGTGGCGGATAAAGCCGCCATGTGCATGCTGCGCGGGGCGCGCGGGAACTCGGGCGTCATTACTTCTCTGCTCTTTCGCGGCTTTTCCAAACGGGTAAAAGGTCTGGACGGCGGCGACGCCTTGGTGATTGCGGAAGCTCTGCGCGAAGGCGTCGACGCCGCGTATAAAGCAGTGATGCGTCCGGCGGAGGGAACCATTCTAACCGTTTCCATGAAAGCGGCGCAGGCCGCCGTGGAGGCGGCGAAGGCGACGGGCAATCTGCGCGTAACCTTCAGTTCTGCAAGCGACGCCGCGAAACGCGCGCTTGCAGAAACCACCCAGCAAAATCCGGTTTTAAAAAAAGCCGGTGTTGTAGATGCCGGAGGCGCCGGGTACGTCATCATTTTGGATGCCATGCTCGCCTATATGCGTGGGGAAAGCATAGCGCGTACCGTTGTGGAGGACGCGCCGTCGGATACCAATCCTTTTGACGCGTTTGATACGGAAGAAATCAATTTTACCTATTGCACCGAGTTTATTATCGACCGTTCCGGCGCGGGGAACCCCGCCGATCTGCGTGCATTTTTGGAAACTATCGGCGATTGCGTTGTGGTAGTGGATGACGATGAAATCGTAAAAGTACATGTTCATACCAATAATCCTGGTCAGGCGATTGAAAAAGCGCTGGAATTGGGATCACTTGACCGAATTAAAATCGAGAATATGAAAATCCAGCACACGCAAAAGGTAATCTCCTCACCCAAACCTCCCGAGATTCCGACGGCGGAACCCGCTCCGGTTTCTGAAGAGGAAAAACCGTATGGGTTTGTCGCCGTGGCAGCCGGAGATGGACTGCACAACATTTTCCGCGATCTCGGAGTTGACGTGGTAGTCGATGGCGGCCAGACTATGAATCCCTCTACGGACGATCTCCTCCATGCTGTGGAATCCGTTAACGCCAAAGTTACCTTCATTTTGCCAAACAACAAAAACATCATTATGGCCGCACAGCAGGTTGCGCCGTTGACTGACCGGAAAATCCTCGTTGTCCAGACGAAGACAGTTTCCGAGGGGATTTCCGCCATGCTTTCTTTCGACGCGGATACCACGCCGGATGAAAACCTGATGGCCATGGAGGCCGCCGCATCCTGTGTGAACACCGGAGAAATTACTTACGCGGCTCGTGACAGCGTATACGAGGACCGGAAGATCCGTGAAGGCGATACGCTTGCCCTGCTCAATGGGAAACTGCTGGATGCCGGCAGGCGGCAGTCCGATGTATTGAAGCGCTTGACCCGGGAAATGTCCCGTAATCGGGATATCAGCTACGTCACGGTACTCTATGGCGAAGGTGTCGAAGAATCCGCAGCACAGGAAGTGCGCGAGTTGTTTGAAAAAGAGCGCAAGGACGTAGAGGTAGCCGTCATTTACGGCGGTCAGCCGGTGTATTATTACATAATTTCTGCGGAATAAGTGCTTTGTTTTCAAAATTTATCAAACAAAACGCCGAAGCCGTCCCATAAGGGACGGCTTTGTTCGGTATGAATACAGCCGATAAAATGACCGCAAAATTGTCGAAAACGACGGAGAAAGCCGCTTGACTTCCGGGCGTGCGGCGTGCTATAGTGAATATAGAAAAGTTAGCAGGGTTTCATAACTGACGGACATGTGGGCTACCACAGGGGAATGAAACGCCGGGAAACGCCGACCGTCTGGGCAGCATCACAGAAGTTTGATGCTGCCCTTTTTGTTTTCCCGGTCTGCCGACGCATATTTTTAAAATAGACACGATTTGCCGCGACAGAACAGGAGGATACCCATGAATACCATACAGTGGGAAGGCTTTGTACCAGGCACATGGCAGGATACCATCGATGTACGGGACTTCATCCAGCATAACTATACGCCTTACGAAGGAGACGGTGCGTTTCTCACCTCACCGACAGAGCGCACCCGGAAACTGCTGCACAAACTGGAAAACCTGTTCGCACTCGAACGGGAATTCGGCGGCGTTTTGGACATTGACACCAATACGGTCACCTCGCTGTTGAATTATAAGCCAGGTTATCTGGACCGGGAAAACGAACTGATTGTCGGCCTGCAAACCGACCGGCCGCTCAAACGCGGCGTCAATCCATTCGGAGGGCTGCGCATGACGCGCGACGCATGCCACGCGTACGGCTATGAACTTTCCCGGAAAGTGGAAGATGAATTTCTGTATCGCACGACGCACAACGACGGCGTCTTCCGTGTCTACAACAAAGAAACGCGCGCCGCCCGGCACTGCGGATTGATTACAGGGTTACCGGACGCCTATGGAAGAGGACGCATCATCGGCGATTACCGACGCGTCGCGCTCTATGGCATCAACCGCCTGATTGAGGAAAAGCAGCGGGATAAGGACCGTCTGAGCCTGGAAGACATGGATGTCGACCATATCCGCCAGCAGGAGGAACTATATCAGCAAATCAATTTCCTGGGGAAACTGCGCGATATGGCGGCGCTATATGGTTTTGATATTACAAAACCCGCGGAAACCACACAGGAAGCCATCCAGTGGCTGTATTTCGGCTATCTTGGCGCCATCAAAGAACAAAACGGAGCGGCCATGAGTCTCGGCCGTGTTTCCACGTTTCTTGACATCTATATCGAGCGTGACTTCCGGAAGGGCCGCCTGACGGAAGAACAGGCCCAGGAATTGATGGACGATTTCGTAATGAAACTGCGTATGGCGCGTCATTTGCGCACGCCGGAATATAACGAACTCTTCGGCGGGGACCCCATGTGGATCACCGAAGCACTCGGCGGGATGGGAGAAGACGGCCGTACGCTTGTCACGCGCAACACCTTCCGTATGCTGCATACGCTTTATAACCTGAAACCGGCTGCCGAACCCAATCTGACAGTCCTGTGGTCGCAGAACCTGCCGGAGTCGTTCAAGCGCTTCTGCGCAAAGGTCTCTTGCGATACCGACGCCATCCAATATGAAAACGACGACCTGATGCGTCCGCAATTCGGCGACGATTACGCCATTGCCTGCTGTGTTTCCGCCATGAAAATTGGAAAGCAGATGCAATTTTTCGGAGCGCGCGCCAATCTTGCCAAGCTTTTGCTGATGGCTCTGAATGGCGGGCGGGATGAAAAACAGAATATTCAGGTGGGCCCTGTCCATGAGCCGTACCAGGGAGAATATCTGGACTATGACAAGGTCTTGGAACTGCTTGATTTTTACCGTCCTTGGCTTGCGCGCATGTATGCGAATACCATGAACGTCATTCACTACATGCATGATAAGTACGCCTATGAAAAAACGCAGATGGCCCTGCACGATACGGACGTACACCGCTTCATGGCGTTTGGCATTGCGGGAATGAGCGTGCTGGCCGACTCGCTCTCCGCAATCCGGTATGCACGTGTGCGCTGTATCCGGGATGAGGAAACTGGACTGATTACTGACTATGAAGTCTCGGGAGAGTATCCCGCCTTCGGCAACGACGACGACCGCGTAGACCGAATTGCCTGTGAGCAGGTCGAAGCGTTTTATCGCGAACTGGCCAAACAGAAACTTTACCGCGGCGCGGAGCCGACGCTTTCCATTCTGACCATCACCTCAAACGTTGTCTACGGGAAAAAAACCGGTTCCACACCGGACGGCCGCAAAGCCGGCGAACCGTTTGCGCCCGGCGCCAATCCCATGCACGGTCGGGAGAAAAACGGCGCCCTGGCCGCGCTCAACTCTGTGGCAAAACTCTCCTATCGCTACTGCAAAGACGGAATTTCCAACACCTTCTCCATTGTGCCGCAGGCGCTTGGTAAAACGGAAGCAGATCGTCTTACCAATTTGATCGCCATTTTAGACGGATATTTCGGGCAAATGGCGCACCATTTAAACGTCAACGTCTTAAACCGGGAGACACTGATCGACGCCTATCATAACCCGGAAAAGTATCCCAATCTGACAATCCGCGTTTCCGGTTATGCCGTCAACTTCTATAAGCTGACGCGGGAACAACAGCGCGAGGTCATTGCGCGGACATTCCACGAAACCATGTAAGCGGGAAAGGACAGCTATGGCAGTTATAGGCTACCTCCACTCTCTGCAATCCCTTGGTGCAGTAGATGGCCCCGGGTTGCGTTATGTCGTTTTCCTGCAGGGCTGCCCGTCCCGGTGTATCTATTGCCACAATCCCGACACCTGGGATTTTTCGGGCGGTACGCCCTACAAACCGGCAGCTGTTGTCGAAAAAATTCTGCGTTATCGAAGTTATTTGAAAAACGGCGGCGTTACCGTAACCGGCGGGGAACCGCTTTCTCAACCGGAATTTGTGGCGGAGCTATTTCGTCTGCTTCAGGCAGAGGGCATACATACGGCTCTGGACACCAGTGGCGTATGCGCTCCGGATACCACCCGGCAGGTATTGCAATACACAAATCTGGTGCTGGCAGACGTCAAATTCTGTACGGCAGATGCCTACCGGCGGTATTGCGGCATCGACTTTTCTCAGGTCGTTCAATTTTTAACTCTCGTTCGGGAAATGGGAATCCCCATGTGGGCACGGCATGTCGTCGTCCCCGGCTTAAACGATACACCGGAAGATATCCGTTCGCTTGCTGCATTTCTCGCCGCATACCCCAATACAGAGAAAGTGGAACTGCTGCCCTTTCGAAAGCTGTGCCTGGAAAAATACCGGCAGTTATCGATCCCCTTTCCGCTGGAAAACACACCGGAAGCCTCCGACGCCGAAATGACGCGTCTGGCGGAATATTTGCCGCCTTCCCTGCGTTAAAACACATTCAAAACGCCCGTTATGCAACCTATTGCATAACGGGCGTTTTTTGAAACCCGGCACTCTGCCGGCAGATTGTCGCATTTGGTCTCATCGGCATATACTGACACTGGTGGCTGAAACAACCAACTGAGGCCACAGGGAGTTATGTTATGGAAAATCTGAATACTTTGCTGCAAAATGCCGGCACGTCCGCTTGCCTTGGAACGCTGCCGCTTGCAATGGCTTATGTTCCCTCTCAAAAATGGGAGGATTTATACGAGACACAAACGGCGCTGGAACGGGGTACGATTTTCCGCGCGCTTGATAAGCCGTTTTTGGGGAAGGGGGCAGAACAGAAATGAGCGATATGGCAAATCTGCTTCGAAATGTGCAGACGGCGGAGTTTGCGCTGGTTGAAGCCAATCTGTTCTTAGATATGCATCCTGCCGACCAAAACGCGTTGGACTACTTCCGCAAATATCAGCAGATTTACGAAAAAGCCGTCGAGGCTTATACCACCGCCTACGGTCCCCTAACCGCCATGCAGTACACCGGCGGCAGGTGGAAATGGACAGACGGCCCGTTCCCCTGGGAACAGGCTGCAAACGCATGACGGGGAGGAAACACAGGTATGTGGATTTATGAGAAAAAACTGGAATATCCGGTCAATATTAAAACGCCAAATCCCAAACTTGCCATGGCCATCATCAGCCAATTGGGCGGTCCGGACGGCGAACTCGGCGCATCGCAGCGTTATCTCAGCCAGCGTTACGGAATGCCGTATCCCAAAGTCGCGGGACTTTTGACCGATATAGGCACGGAAGAGTTGGCGCACCTGGAAATTGTCAGTGCAATCGTTTACCAGCTCACGCGCAACATTTCGATAGAAGACATCAAAAAGAGTGGATTTGAGCCCTATTATGTCGATCATACCACGGGGATTTACCCGCAAGCGGCATCCGGCATGCCTTTTACTGCAAAATCGTTCCAGTCGAAAGGCGATTCCATTACGGATCTCTTCGAAGACATGGCCGCAGAACAGAAGGCACGCACAACCTACGATAACCTGCTGCGCCTGATCGACGATCCGGATGTCCGAGATCCGATTAAATTCTTAAGAGAACGCGAAGTCGTACACTTCCAACGCTTCGGCGAGGCGCTGGGGGTTGTGCAAGACGAATTGGATTCCAAAAACTTTTACGCGTATAATCCCCAATTTGACCGTTAACCAAACAATTATATGCGCATTCCCCCGGGGACCGGGGGAATGCGTCGTTTTTTCCACCTGTCCCTACACAGACGACGTTTTTTATGATAGCCTCTGATTCTACTTTTATTACAAGATGTATAATTTCTAAAAAATTTCAGTCCATGGCGCCGCCGCCATGCCAATAATAACTTTTTTGCTGGATATACTAACTAAACTACTTCATTTTGTGAAAAAAAGCTTGCATTTACTGCAAAGTAGTGTTATACTGCACTTGGTAGAATGTGAGAGTGGGAGTCCCCACTCTTTATTGTTGATTAAGGGGGTTCATAACTTTGGCTACCGACAGACCTGTAAAAAATATTGCCGGCCGCATCCGGGAGTTCGCGGAACCGGTTGTCCGGGAACTTGGATACACGTTGTGGGACGTGGTGTTCGAAAAAGTCGGAAGTCTTTATGAGCTCACCGTTTATATTGACGCCGAGGACGGTATTGGCATCGAAGACTGTGAAAAAGTCAGCCGTGCGCTTGACCCGCTGCTCGACCGGTACGATCCCATCCCCCAGGCCTATACATTTTATGTTTCTTCCGCCGGGTTGGAACGTACGCTCAGCCTGCCGGCGCATTTTGAAAAATTTATGGGACATCAGGTGGAGGTCCGTCTTTATCGGGCGGTTGACGGTGCAAAACAGCATACCGGTATACTGAGCGCGTATGAAAATGGCCGTGTCACTGTCGAAAACGGAAAGACCATTACCTTTGATCCGGCGGACATTGCCTCCGTCCGGGTCGTCTATACCGGCGAACTGTAAGATCTACTAAGAAGTAAAAGGTGGCACTGTCATTATGAGCAAAGAAATTTTTAACGCGTTAGAGCTTTTAGAAAAAGAAAAAGGAATCCCGAAAGATTATATGCTTGAGAAAATTTCTCAGGCCCTGCTGACCGCCTATAAGCGGGATCACGATGGCGCTGCGGAAAACGTGGTGATTGAGCCGGATCTGGCAAAACGGGAGTTGCGCATGTACGCACAGAAAACCGTTGTCGAGGATGTAGAGGATCCGGAAACGGAAATCACACTTGCCGACGCACACAATTATGCGCGGTCTCCGCAAATCGGGGATGTGGTCAATATTGAAGTTCCCACCATGAATTTCGGCCGAATTGCCGCTCAAACTGCCAAGCAGGTCATTATCCAGGGAATCCGGGAAGCCGAACAGGGGTTGGTTTTCCAGCGTTTTACCTCAAATGAACACGAGCTCGTTCCCGCGATTGTCAGCCGGATTGACAACCGCAATGGAAACATCATTCTGGAAATTGGGTCTGGAGCAGAGAAATCGGAAATTTTACTTCCCATGAGCGAGCAGGTGCGCGGGGAAGCCTTGAAAGAAGGCGACCACATTCGTGTTTACGTCGTAGAAGTGAAAAACGACAAAAACCGTCCGCGTGTGGTCATTTCCCGTACGCATCCCGGGCTTGTCAAACGACTCTTTGAATTGAACGTTCCGGAAATCCGGGATGGGATTGTGGAAATTATGAGCATTTCCCGCGAGGCCGGAAGCCGTACCAAACTTGCCGTCTGGTCACAGGATGAGGCAGTGGATCCTGTCGGTGCCTGCGTAGGGCCGCGCGGCGAACGCGTCAACGCCATTGTGGCGGAATTGCGCGGGGAAAAAATCGATATTGTGCGATACAGCGAAAATCCTGCGGAATTTATCGCGTCGGCGCTCGCGCCCGCATCTGTCATCCGCGTTGACCTGCTGGATGAAGCAAAGGCCTGTCGTGTAACCGTACCGGACGATCAACTTTCTCTCGCCATCGGCCGCGAAGGGCAAAACGCCCGTCTGGCTGTCAAATTGACCGGATATAAGATTGATATCAAGCCGTTGAGCCAGGTGGAATTTCAATAAACCGTTGCTGGAGCGTTCTTTATGAAGCAGAAAAAAATCCCCATGCGTCAATGCCTCGGTTGTCGGGAGCATAAGCCAAAGCGGGAACTCATTCGCGTTGTCCGCTCTCCGGAGGGCGTGATTTCCCTAGATTTTCGTGGGAAAAGTCCCGGGCGCGGCGCTTATCTCTGCCCTTCCGCCGAATGTCTTGCCCGTATTCGCAAATCACACGCGCTGGAACGCGCGTTTGCATGTGCCATTCCTGATGAGATTTATGACGCATTAACCAAACAATTGGAGGAACATACGGTTGAATAAAGACCTGTCTCTCTTGGGACTTGCCAAAAAAGCCGGGAGGCTCGCCGTGGGAAACGACGCCGTTTTAGAAGCGCTCCATACAAATCGTGCCCGTGTGGTTCTGTTTGCTGAAGATGCCGGAGAGAACACCGTCAGGCGGTTTCAAAATAAGTGCGGCGATGTTCCGATTACCATGTTGTCCTATTCTAAAGAGACACTGGGCGCCGCTGTTGGATTTAAAAGCTGCGCGGTAGCGGCAATTTGTGAGGAAGGGTTTGCCGCGGCGTTTTGGAAAGCCAGTTCCCCTCTCCCGGGAAACGTTCCCGGCGGAGGTTTGCATAAAAAGCCAAAAGAAACAAACATATAAATTATGGAGGTGCCCCCTAACTTGAGTACAATAGTAAAATACAGAATACATGAACTTGCAAAGGATTTCGGTGTACCCTCCAAGGTCATAATGGACATTTTGGCAAAGTATGGCGTCATACCGAAAAACCATATGCAAATCCTGACGGATGAGGAATTGAATTATTTATTTGACTATCTGACGCAGGAAAATCAGACGTCGGACATTAACGCCGTTTTGATGGCGCAGTTAAAACGTCAGGAGGAAACACCCGTGCCGAAAAAAGAGGCCAGTTCCGCAAAAAAACAGCCGCAGCCTGAAAAACCAGTGGTTGCAGAAGTGCAGCAACCTGTTGAAACGCAGCCGGCTCCTATTGCACAACCTGAAAAAACCACCCCGGTTTCTGAACAGTCTCTGCCTGCGGCAGAAAAACAAACTGCGCCGCAGCCCACTGCCGGCACGGCAAAACAGCAGTCGCGGCAAAACGGAAGCCGTCAAAATCGCTTTGAAAACGCCGCACCCATGCAGCCCCGCCAGCCGAAGCGCGATCAGAAAAAACAGCAGCCGCGCCGTGACCGGGCTCCACAGACCATGATCCCGCGCGAATCTGTGCATGACGATACGCCGGCTGTCTCCGTTGTCTCCGAAGCGCCCAAGAGCGCACAAAAACAGCGTTATGTGGATACGCGCGGTACCAGTGTAAATCTTGACCGGTACGACGACCGGATTGATTCCTTGGTTCCGGATCGCGCACAGAATATGGCGCAGAGTTCCAAACAGAAGCTCACAAAGAAAAATACGGATCGTCGTGGCTTCGGTTCAAAACGCCGCAATGAAGAGCAGGAAAAGCTGCGCCGACTCCAGCAGGAAGTCGCGAAGGCAAAGCCTTTGAAAGTGTTAATCCCGGATGAAATTGCTGTGGGTGAATTGGCTTCCCGTTTAAAGAAAACCGCTTCCGAAGTTATCAAACAATTGATGAAACTTGGCGTGATGGCCAGCGTCTCACAGTTCATTGATTTTGACACCGCTTCTCTTGTCGCTATGGAATTGGGCGCCGAGGTGGAGCGTGAGGTCATTGTCACGATTGAAGACCGTCTTATCGACCGTACCGAAGATACGGAGGAGCAGTTGGTTCCGCGCAGCCCGGTTGTCGTTGTAATGGGACACGTTGACCATGGTAAAACCAGTTTGCTGGACGCCATACGCAAAACAAATGTCGCGGCAGGCGAAGCCGGCGGAATTACGCAGCATATTGGTGCCTACCGCGTGAAACTGGGAGATCGCGATATTACCTTCATCGATACGCCCGGTCACGCCGCCTTTACGGAAATGCGTGCACGCGGCGCCCAGATTACCGACGTGGTTATTTTGATTGTCGCGGCGGACGACGGTATCATGCCGCAGACCGTCGAAGCGATTAACCATGCCAAAGCTGCAAATGTTCCGATCGTCGTCGCAGTCAATAAGATCGACAAACAGAACGCACAGCCTGACCGTGTTCTACAGCAGCTGACAGAGTATGGCCTGGTCCCGGAAGAATGGGGCGGCGATACCATCGTTTGTAAAATCAGCGCTTTGAAAGGCGAAGGGATTGATAACCTGCTGGAAATGGTCCTCCTGACTGCGGATATGTTGGAACTGAAGGCAAATCCGGACCGTCCTGCAAGCGGTACGGTGATTGAGGCCCGGTTGGATCGCGGCCGCGGCCCTGTTGCAACCGTTTTGGTACAAAACGGCACGCTTCATACCGGTGACACCATCATCGCAGGGAAGTCGGTTGGTCACGTTCGCGTGATGACCAGCGATCGCGGCGAACGAATACAAGATGCCGCGCCCTCCGTTCCGGTTGAAATCATTGGCCTGAGCGATGTGCCGGAGGCCGGCGACGAATTCTTTGCCGTGGCCGATGAACGCATGGCGCGCGAGTTGGTAGAACAGCGCATTGCTGAAGATAAGGAAGCGCAGGCAAAAGCGGTACAGCGCGTTTCGCTTGATTCGCTCTTCTCCTACATCAAGGAAGGAGAAATGAAAGAGCTCAACCTGATTGTAAAGGCGGATGTGCGCGGAACCAGTGAAGCAGTTTCCGCGTCTTTGGAAAAATTAACAAACGACGAGGTCCGCGTACGCGTGATTCATCAGGCGGTGGGCGCCATTAACGAATCCGACGTCATGCTGGCTTCTGCCTCGAATGCCATTATCATCGGCTTCAATGTTCGTCCGTCTGCGGAGGTTGTCGACAGCGCCAAACGGCAGAATGTTGATATTCGCCTCTATCGTGTTATTTACGATTGCCTGGAGGAAATGGAAGCCGCCATGAAGGGTATGCTTGCCCCGAAATATCAAGAAAATGTACTTGGACATGTGGAAGTCCGCCAGATCTTTAAGGTTTCCGGCGTTGGAACCATTGCCGGTTGTTACGTGCAAAACGGCAAAATCGTCCGGTCCTGCAAAGTGCGTCTTGTGCGTGACGGCGTTGTCATTCACGAAGGCGAACTCGCCTCCTTGAAGCGTTTTAAAGATGACGCGCGCGAGGTCGCCGCGGGCTATGAATGCGGCTGCTCGATTGAAAAATATAACGACATTAAAGTTGGGGACATCATTGAGTCCTATGTAATGGAGGAAGTTGCAAGATAATGGCTAACACACGGATGAACCGTATCAGCAGTGAATACATGCAGGCGTTGGCCTCCTGCATGCGCTCGTTAAAGGATCCCCGTGTGCAGGGATTCGTCAGCATCACCCGCTGCGAGGTCACAAACGACCTCCGTTATGCCAAAGTATATATCAGCGTCCTGGGGAGCGACCGGGACGCACAGGAGGCCATGCGTGGATTGAAGTCCGCCGCCGGTTATCTGCGTCGCGAAGCGGCGCAGAAGGCAGGGCTCCGCGCCGCGCCCGAACCTATATTTCATCTTGACAATTCGATACGGCACGGCGCCGATATCCTCTCCGTCATTCACGAAATTGAAAATGCTCCGACTCCCCCACCCGTTACCGTACGCTATACGCCGGAAGAGGCCGCAGCGTTTTTGCAAAATCATGACCAATTTTTGATTCTCACCCACCGGCGTCCCGACGGCGACACGCTCGGCAGCGCTGTGGCTTTATGCCTTGCATTGCGTGCGCTTGATAAAACCGCTTATTTGTTCCCGAATCCGGAAGTCACGCCAAAGTACAAATGGTTAGTGGAGGGGCTGGAGGCAGACGCCGCTTTTCAGCCGGAGAGCATTCTCTCCGTTGATATTGCTGATCTCTCTCTCTTTCCTGCCGACGCCAAACGCTATGGCAATCGGGTCGATTTGTCTGTCGACCATCACAACAGTTCCCGCGCGTTCTCGCGGACGCTCTGGTGTGATTCCCATGCAGCGGCTACCGGAGAAATGATTCTGCGGTTGATTGATCTTTTGGAAGTTTCTCTTGACGAATCCATTGCAAATGCGCTTTACACCGCCATTTCTACAGATACCGGCTGCTTTAAATTTTCCAATGTGACGGCCGAGACCTTCCGGGCAGCCGCGCGCTGTGCGGATGCCGGAGCGAATATTGCCGGTTTGAATTTGGACTTATTTATTATCAAATCCCCCAGCCGCATCAAATTGGAAGGCGCCGTACAGGCGAATATGCAGTTTTTTGAGTCCGGACGCATTGCGCTGGTTAAGATTGATCGTACCATGATCCGGGACATGCATATCACAATCGACGATCTGGACGGCATTGCCGCGATTTCCCGCAACATTGAAGGCGTGGAAATCGGCATTACCGTGACAGAGCAGGAGGAAGATTGCAAAATCTCCGTTCGTACCTGTTCCCGCATTAACGCAGCAGAAATCTGCGAAAAATTTGGTGGAGGCGGTCATCGTGCTGCCGCCGGCTGTAATATAAACGGAGAAATCAACGCGGTCGGCAAGCAACTGGTCGACGCCGCGCGTGAAGTTTTGCTGAAATCATAAGATAGGGGGAGGATTTTATGAAAAACGTTTTGCTGCTTGGCGATTCCATTCGGATGCAGTATCAGCCCAAGGTAAAGGAACTCTTAAAAGGCCGCGCAAATGTCTACGGTCCCGTAGAAAATGGGCGTTGGTCCGGCTATACGCTGAATACGCTGCGTTTCTGGCTGCCGCAAATGCCTGACGCAGACATCGTCCATTGGAATAACGGAATTTGGGACATCGGCGACGATTATCAGGAGGGACATTCTTTCACTTCTCTGGAGGACTATGAGCGGGATCTGTGCCGCACCATCCGCGTGCTTCGTATGCTCATTTCCCCGGATGTAAAAATCATTGCCGCTATGACAACGCCGTGGCCCCTTCATACGTTTGAAAAAGTAGAACGTTATAACGAAGTATTCCGCCGTGTAGCGGAATGCGAGGGCCTTGACATAGACGATCTTTATACGCCTCTGCGCCCTGAAATCGATCATCTTCTCATGCCGGATCGCACGCATCTGAACGAAGATGGCATTCGCATCGCGGCGGATCTGGTAGCAAAGGCCATTACCCCTTATCTCGACTAAAAAACCGCAACATCCCGCCGCACAGGCGGGATATTTTTTAAGGAGGTTTTTATGGAATACCGTCGCTTTCGGCGTCCCTGCTATATGATTTTGACGGTTTTGTATCTTGCAAATGGTGCGTATATTGTCCTCAAACGTGCCCTAATTGCGCTGATAGAGCGATTTTCCGAAACGAGTGCCGCCGTTTTTGCACAAAACAGCAGTTACATGGAACTGATCCTCTTTACAGTCTGCGCAGCGCTGTTTTTATGTTGCGCCGCATTGCTCTCGCAGGGAAGGCTGCGCAGGGCATTTCTGGTCTTGACTGCATCGCGAATCGTTGCAGCGCTGCATTTTTTTCAAAATTCACTGCCCGTTTCCCTTGGCATCACCCTGCTCAGCGCCTTGCTTTCGATTACCGGGTATCTGCTGCTGGCTTATGCACACCCAGGTGCGGACATCCGGGCCGCCGGATGGTTCAGCGCGGTTTTTTCGGGGTTACATCAGCTTAGTTCCGCTTTTTCAATTTTCTCAGCCATCATGATGAATACCGGGATTTTTGAACTCTGGATGCTGCTTTTCGTCAGATCCGCGCAGGTTTCCACAATCCTGTCCATTATCGCCGCTGTTACGCAGGCGCTCTGCCTCCTGTTTCTCTTCTTTGGCGCTGCGCGTTCCACTGCCGTGCTGCCGCCGGCAGAACCGGCTTCTCTCGCAAAAGAGCCGGAATTGACAGCCGACGAAGACGCCGCTTCGAAAAACGATGCAGACGGAGATCCATCTTCTAGAGAACACGGCTCACAAAATTAAATCCACAACCGCTTGAAAGCCGGAAGGAAAATTCCTTCCGGCTTTTGCATTTTTCGAATTATTGATAGGCCTGCACTGTTTCCCGATAAATCTTTGTAAATTCCTCCAATACCTCCGGATGATTAAAATCCCGATGATATAGAAGGTTCGTTTCTCGGATCATACTGAGATTTTCAATTGGAAGCGCGACAAGTTTCCCTTTTCGAAGTTCATCATAACAGGTACTGCGCGCTAAAATGGAAATTCCAAAATCACGGCGGATCAAATCCTTGATCGTTGCAATATTATCCACTTCCAAAATCACGTCAAAATCTCGAATGGAAAGATTGATGCTCTCCAGATGTGCCAATAGAAGATTCCTGGTACCCGAGGTTGGTAAGCGCAGAATCAGCTTCTCCCGCTTAATATCATTGATCGTCACCATACTTTTTTTCGCAAGCGGATGCTCCGGTGCCACCACACAAACCAGATAATCGGTATCAAGCAAAAGCGAGTTGACGGACGGATCATTCACACGGCCCTCCACAATTGCCAGATCCAGTTCAAAATTGACCAGCATATCATAAAGAATATTTATGGATTCCGTAACAATCGTTATGCTGACGCCGGTATTCTGATTACAATATTTGGCCAATGTCTCAGCAATCAGATTGCTCTCTGCCGTGTGAGTAATCCCCACGGTCAGTTTCATCAACCGCTCTTTTTCATCGATAATTTTCTGCTGCATCCGTTGATATAGTGCCTTAATTCGCCTGGCATATTTGATGGCAATTTCCCCTTCCGGCGTCAGTTTTAGCTCCCCTTTTCGGCGATGAAAGATTTGAATTCCCAGTTCGTCCTCCAATTGGCTGATCTGATGACTCACAGCTGGTTGCGTCAGTGATAAACGTTCTGCCGCGCGGGTAAAACTGGCCAATTCATGCACCGTCAGCAACGTGTCCAGTTTGCTGTCCAGCATGTCACGCCTCCTACATATATTATTTTTATGATAACTCAAATAAGTATCATTTTACTTTATGATAATTTTAGCATATCATAGTCCTATCGAAAAAACAAGACCTTTTGGGAAAAGGAGAGAGGACATTGTTTGATATTTTTTCCGGCCTTAATCATGAAGTAACCATTCTGCTTGCACTTACCATCATTTTATGCGCGGGATTCTTAGTCACACGACTGACTAAACTTCTTCACCTGCCGAATGTCAGTGGATACATCCTTGCGGGAATTCTTATCGGTCCACATCTATTGAATATCATTCCAGAAACGGTCGCAGAGGGAATGGATTTTGTGGCGGATATCGCGCTTGCATTCATTGCGTTTGGCGTGGGAAAATTCTTCAAGAAGGACGTTCTTCGAACAGGCGGTACGAAAATCCTCGTCATTACCATAGCAGAGTCTCTCACAGCCGGTGTGCTGGTTTCAACGGCCATGTCACTGCTTTTCCATTTCGACTGGAAACTCTCTCTGCTTCTTGGCGCGATTGCCACAGCCACGGCACCCGCCAGCACCATGATGACAATCCATCAATACCACGCGCGCGGCGAATTTGTCAATATGCTTTTACAAGTTGTCGCTTTGGACGACGTTGTCTGTCTCTTGGTCTTCAGCATCGCCTCTGCAGCCGTCAACGCGTCGGACTCCGGCATTTTTACAGTCTCCTCTATCCTGCTGCCGTTACTTTATAACCTTGTGGCAATTGTGTTGGGCGGCGTTTTTGCGTTTATTCTTGCAAAACTTTTACGGCCCGGACGCAGCAACGATAACCGTTTGATTCTGGTCATCGCCATGCTTCTGGGACTTTCCGGACTCTGTGCTCTGTTTGATATATCCCCGTTGCTTTCCTGTATGGTATTCGGCTCAGTGTACCTCAATAAAACGGAAGACCGGGAACTCTTTCATCAATTGACAAATTTTACGCCCCCCGTTATGTCTATTTTCTTTATTACCTCCGGTATGCAATTGGACGTCAACGCGCTCGCAACATTCGGCTTAGCAGGCATCGGCTATTTCTTGATTCGCATTGCAGGAAAATATGCCGGTTCCTATCTCGGTTGCCTCATTACGCGCACCGACCGTCTGACACGGGATTATTTTGGCGCAGCACTTGTGCCACAGGCTGGCGTTGCTATCGGTCTGGCGCATTTAGGACAGCGCATCCTGCCTACCAATATCGGCGATATCCTTCTGACGATGATTTTGGCCTCCAGTGTGCTCTATGAGCTGATTGGTCCGGCATGCGCCAAATTTGCACTTTTCCGCTCCGGCGCAATTGAATCACACAAGACAAACCTTTCCTCCTTTCAAGCACAGACAGAACAAAGTGCAGCGAAATAAATTCAGTAGTTTCCCGCATAATTTCAGCGGGTTTTCAATACAGATTTTCATGTTTTCCTTGGGGAAATCCCGTCCGTCATGGAAATTAAAGTCCACTTCCCGAGAACGGCTTGCTTTCCCTCCCCCCATACGGTAGTATGAAATCAAGACTTTGGACAGGGAGGGATTCGGGTGGCAATACTTTTCGTCAATGAAGCAAGGACTTACGCAAAAATCAATAAAAACATCTACGGACATTTCACTGAGCATTTGGGAAATTGTATCTATGGCGGCATTTATGTCGGAGAAAACAGCGCGATTCCCAATGTGCGCGGAATTCGCAGCGACGTAGTCGCAGCGCTGCGGCAAATCCGTGTGCCGATCATTCGCTGGCCGGGCGGCTGTTTTGCGGAATATTATAACTGGCTCGACGGCATTGGTCCCAAAGAAAATCGCAAGTGCATCGTCAATACCTCCTGGGGCGGCGTCACGGAAGATAACTCCTTTGGTACGCACGAATTCCTGGATTTCTGTGAACAGGTTGGCTGTGAACCCTACATCACCGGCAATATCTGCGCAGGAGATCCCCGGGAGTTGAGCGATTGGCTGGATTATGTAAACTTCTCAGGACGTTCCCCCATGTCTGACCTGCGCCGGAAAAACGGACGGGAAGAGCCTTGGAAGGTACGGTATGTCGGCATCGGCAATGAAAATTGGGGCGGCGGCGGCAATATGCGTCCGGAGTACTATGCAGATGTGTTCCGGCAATTTGCCTCCTATATCCGCCGCAACAACCACGATTTATATACGGTTGCCTGCGGCTCCAACGGGGCGGACTATGAATGGACGGAAAAGCTGATGCAGATTGTCGGCCCACGCATGAACGGTCTTGCCCTGCACTTCTACACCATGCCGGAGTATTACCGTAACATCGAACGTTTCCCCTGGGAGAAAAAAGGACCGGCTACCGGTTTTGATGTGGCAAATTATTACCGTACGTTGACCAGAACGTTGGATATGGGGCCGCTGATTGAAAAGACAAAAGCCATTATGGATATCTATGACCCCGAACGCAAGGTGGACCTCGTTGTAGATGAATGGGGCGCCTGGCACCTGCCGGAACCCGGCACCAATCCGGGATTCCTTTTCCAGCAGAACACCATGCGCGATGCTATCGTTGCCGCCATCAATTTAAACATCTTTAACCAGTATGCCGAGCGTGTAACCATGGCAAACCTGGCGCAAATGGTCAATGTGATTCAGTCAGTCATTTTAACGAAAGGCGAAGAAATGGTTCTGACGCCAACCTATCATGTTTTCGACTTATACAAAGCGCATCAGGACGCCATGCGGATCGAGAGCTACGTACAGCAAGATCTGATCGGCACAGAAGAAACGCAAGTACCCGGTCTCCACGCAAGCGCTTCGGTGGACGAACAGGGCAATGTTCACGTTACCGTAGCAAATCTCTCCGCCACAGACGCGCAGAATATTCGCGCTGTACTGGAAGGACGGAAGTTTTCCTCTGTACACGTCCGGTATCTGGCGGGCGATATGAACGATCACAACGAATTTGGCAAGGCACCCCGCGTATTTATCCGTGATATGCAGGGCGTGACATTAGCAGATAACGAATTTACGATGGAACTGCCGGCCTGTGCCGTTGCAGAAATTACGCTTCACTGAGTTTCCTTTTTTTGAAAACACCCCCGGCCGGAGTTTCATTCCGGCCGGGGGTGTTTGTTTCAAGTGCAATCACATTCCCGTTATTTTTCCAGAACAATCACGTTCCAGGACTTCTTGCCGAGCACGGCGCTCAGTTTCCCGTCTTGTAATGCTGCGTTGCCACCATCAGCCGGCGCAACATTGTCCGGATTGGCTTCCGTATTGATTGCCTCCAAATCGTCATGGGTCATGACAATATGGCGCGCGACATGATAACCGGCGAACTGACGGAGATCACACGAAATTTCCATATCTTCCTCAAGATCACGGTTCAGCGCGAAAATCGTGATACGATCCTCATCCATAACAGCAACAGAATCCAGATACGGCACATCCGTATAATTCGCGCTGTCGTATTTCGGAGAATCTACAAGCGTCTGGAGCACGGTGCCACGTCCATAAAGGCTCGCGTGCAGATACGGCCAGTAGATTGTCTGACGCCAGGCGCCCGTGTCAGAGGTCATGATCGGTGCAATGACGTTGACAAGCTGTGCCAGGCAGGCGATTTTCACACGGTCCGCGTGCTTTAACAGCGTAATGAGCATGCCGCCGACAAGCAGAGCGTCCATAAACGTATAAATATCCTCGAGCAGGGGCGGCGCCAGGCACCAGGGTTCGCGTTTGGCATCCGCAGCCTTGGAATGGTACCAGACATTCCACTCATCAAAGGAAATGTTAATCGTCTTCTTGGAATGCTTGACCGCTTTCACATAGTCGCAAATAGAGGCAACAGAGGAAATAAACGCGTCCATACTGAGCGTATTGGCAAGGAAGTCTTTCGCGTCGGCATTCTGCGTCAAGTCAAAATACTGATGCATGGAGAGATAATCCACATAATCATAGCAGTGATCGAGCACCGTGGCGTCCCACGTGCCAAAAGTCTTCATGCCGACGCCGCAGCTGCCGCAGGCAACCAATTCAATCGTCGGGTCAACACCGCGCATAATTTTGGCGGTTTCCTCAGCCAGACGGCCATATTCGGCCGCCGTTTTGGCGCCCATCTGCCAGGGACCGTCCATTTCGTTCCCAAGGCACCACAGGCGGATGTTATGCGGCTTTTCATGGCCATACTTCCGGCGCAAGTCGGAAAATTTCGAGCCTTTTTCAATGTTACAGTACTCAATCACATCCCTCGCCTGCTCCGCGCCGCGCGTACCCAGGTTAATCGCCATCATCGGGGAAGTATTGGCTGCGCGGCACCAGTCCATGAATTCATCCAAGCCGAACGTATTCGGTTCCATCGTACGCCAAGCAAGGTCCAAACGCGCCGGACGGTTTTCACGCGGCCCGACCGTATCTTCCCAGTTGTAGTTTGAAACAAAATTACCGCCCGGATAGCGTACAACCGGTACATTCAATTCGCGGATTAACGCCATGGTGTCCTGACGGAATCCGTTTTCATCCGCAAATTTGTTTCCCGGCTGGTAAATCCCCTCATACACCGCACGGCCCAAATGCTCCAGGAAAGAGCCGAAAATACGCGGGTCCGTCTTTGCGACCTGATAATCGCGGTCAAGAATAATGCGTCCTTTTTTCATAAAAGCCTCCTTTTTGCTTTGCTGCGTCTCCAAACACCTGGAGAGGCCAGCATAATCATAGGAATAATTTCAAGTCTTCCCATGAGCATATTAATCGTTAAAATAATTTTTGAAAACGCGTTAAAATCCGCATAACTCCCCAACGGACCGACAACCTCAAGCCCAGGTCCCACATTATTAAAGCAGGAAAGCACTGCCGTCACCGTTGTCGTAAAATCAAATTCATTGATAGACACCAGTAAAATTGATAAGACGGCAATCACCATATAAAGCGCAAAATACGAACCCACGCCGCTGACTGTAGCCTCATCTACCGGTTTTCCTTCATACTGAATCACGCTGAAGGAACGCGGATGCAACGCCTTCCGGGTATCGCGTACAATGGACTTTAAAAGCAGCACCAGCCGCGCGGTTTTCAAACCACCACCCGTTGAACCGGCGCATGCGCCGAGTACCATTAAGACAACCAGTATCGTTCGGGAAAGCGGAGGCCAAAGATTAAAGTCAGCCGTGGCGAAACCGGTCGTGGTGATGATGGACGATACCTGAAACACGGCATAGCGCAGCGCCTGCGCGATGTTCTCATACATAGACAGAATATCATACGTAATCGCCAGTGTAGAAACCAGGATGATGCCCAAATACCAGCGAAGTTCCTCGCTTTTCAGCACCTGCAACACATGTCCGGTCAAAAGCAAATAAAATAGGTTGAAATTTGTTCCGCAGAGGATCATAAAAACCGTAATTACAATATCCACATAAGCGCTGTCATAATAGGCGATGGACTCCGTTTTAATCGCAAAACCACCCGTACCAACGCTGCCGAAGGAATTAACCAGACAATCGAAAAGCGGCATGCCGCTGAATTTCAGCAGGATCACCTCAAGCAACGTCAGGAGGATATAGATGCCATACAAAATCATGGCCGTCGAACGCATTTTCGGCACCAGTTTCCCCACAGACGGTCCCGGGGATTCTGCCCGCATCAGATAAACAGAACGGGCGCCGGCCAGCGGAATAATCGCCATGACAAAAACCAACACACCCATACCGCCGACCCAGTGCGTAAAACTTCGCCAAAACAGCAGGCTCCACGACAAATCCTCGACCCGTGTCAAAATACTTGCGCCTGTCGTGGTAAAACCGGAAACAATTTCAAATACAGCGTCAATATAATTTGGAATCTGACCGCTGATAAAAAAGGGCAGCGCACCGAAAAGAGATACTACAATCCACGCGCCAGACACAATGACGAATCCTTCGCGCGCGAAAATAACCGTATTTTCCGGTTTCCGCCGGATCAAAAATACGCCAATCAACAATAGTAAGGCAATCGGGATTAGAAATGAAAGCGCGCATCCGTCCCGGTAAAGAAACGAAACCAGGAGCGACAGCGACATGAGCACGGCCTCCGCATTCATGATAACTCCCATGATATAAAATATCATTGCGTAATTCATTTCAGTATGTCCCTCAAATCCTGAATATTTCCATTCTTGGCCGCAACAATCACGCGGTCATTCAGTTTAATCACATCGTTACCGCCTGGAATAATCGTCATTCCATTGCGGAGGATGCAGGCAATCAACGTATTATCCCGTATTTCCAACTTCCGCAGCGGGACGTCCACATACTCCGCCTTCTGTTTCACCAGGAATTCCAACGCCTCCACGCGGTTTCCCACCAACTTATGCAACGTTTCAATGTTGCTGCTGCTGAGCGAGTTCTGCATGGCACGTACAAACCGGATGATTTGATTGGCTGCGGTCCGAATGGGAGAAATTACACTTTCGATCCCCGCATTTGAAAAAATTTCGGGGAACAAGATATGGTCAATCTTTGTCAAAACCTTCTGCACGCCACAGGATACCGCATACATGGATACAATGATGTTCTGTTCATCCAAACCCGTTAGCGCCACAAATGCGTCCATTTCTCCAATGGACTCCTCATTTAACAGTTCACGGTCCGTTCCATCTCCATAAATGATGGTGGCTTTCGGCAGGTATTCACATAAAATTTGGCAACGTTCCGCGTCCTTTTCCAAAATGGTCACATCAATTCCCATTTCAGTGAGCTGCCTGGTCAAATAAAGGGAAATCCGGCCGCCGCCTAAAATCATCACTTTTCGGACCTTCTGCTGCACAATTCCCAACGACGTGAACAGCGACGAGATATCGGCGGCAGACGCCGTGACATGCACACGGTCGCCTTCATGCAAAACAAAATTACCCGTCGGAATATAAACCTCGTTCTCACGGTTCACCGCACAGACCAGAAATTTTTCTTTATATAAGCTGCCAATCTGCGACAAGGTTTTATTGGCGATGGGGCTATCCTTAGTAATACGGAACTCCACCAGTTCCACACGCCCCCGGGCAAACAAATCAATATTAATCGCGGACGGGAATCGCAAGTTGCGGGCAATTTCGCGCGCTGCCTCACGCTCCGGATTTACCACCATGGAAAGCCCCAGTTCATCCCGCATCATCTGCAATTGTTTGGCATATTCCGGATTGCGTACACGTGCAATCGTATTTTTTGCGCCAAGTTTTTTTCCCGTGATGCAGCATAAAATATTCAATTCGTCCGACGAAGTAGCCGCGATAACCAAATCCGACTTCGGCACGCCCGCTTCGATCTGCACATCATAACTGGCGCCGTTTCCCTGAATTCCAATTACATCATGCATATTCACGGAATGGTTTAACACGGAACTTTGGTGATCGATCACCGTAACGTCATGGCCCTCCGACGACAGATGTTCCGTCAGCGTAGAGCCCAGCTTTCCATCTCCGATGATGGTGATTCTCATAATACATCTCCAAGGTCAAATACATACTTCTGCAAGTCATCCCGCTGGATGAAGGACAATTTCCTCATTATTATATCATATCGTTTTTTAAAAGCAACCATACAGGAAGCGCCTTTCGTACTATTTCAGGGAAAGAAACCATAATATATAACAGGCAGAGACAAGGAGGAAAATCCTATGGCACAGGTTTACGGGCGGCGGGTCTCCGACAAATCCCCCCGTCCGCTCTTCAGCGGCCGCTTATTCCGGCTGTTATTTTGCATGTTTCTTTTTACAGCCGCCGCAGTCTGCAAAAATGTTCTGCCGGATGGTTACCGGCAGGCGCTTGTAACCGGTCTGGACTCCGGTCTTACATTTCGGGACGTATTGGAGGTCTTTGGGGAATCCGCCAGTTCCCAGGAGGCGTTTTCCCGTCTATGGAGCGAGGGCGTTTTAAAAGTATTCGGCTTTGCCGGTGAAGAACAAGAAGTTTCGGGAGATATTTCCGACGAGACGCCTGCCGGCATACCGGAGGAGTCCCATGTAAGCGCCAGTCTAGAACTTTCGGAAGATGCGACAATCCCGGTCATCCTGCGCAGTGCGGTCAGTTTCGACGTCGGAGAACTGCCGGGCGCCGTTACCATTCCGGAATCGGCCGCCCCTTTAACCGTTTCCGAAGCCACGATTTCTGATAGTGCGGAACTTCCAGAGGAGCCGCAGGTGACGGCGGTCGTCTCCGAAGGATATCAAGTTCCGGAGGAAGACGCGGGTCTTCCCGTTCCGGACGTTGTGAGTACAGAGGCCACCGCGATCTCTTTTTTCTTTTTTATGCCGGTTCTGGGCACGCTGACCTCCGGTTTCGGCTACCGTGACCATCCCATAGACGGGGAATACAAGTTCCACTATGGCGTAGACCTTGCGGTAGATATGCGAACGGAGGTCGCCTGTTTCACAGACGGCAAAGTGATCTTTACCGGCCAAGGTGAAATCAACGGCAATTACATGAAAGTGGAGCACGCAGACGGATTCGTCACGCTCTATGCGCATCTGGACGAAATTTTGGTGGAAACCGGAGATTCCGTGCAGACAGGTGAAATCATTGCGTTATCCGGCGCGACGGGGCAGGTATCCGGTCCGCATCTGCACTTTCAAATTTATCACAACGAAAAGCTGGTCAATCCGGAACCGTTTTTGGAATACGCCGCTTGATAAAAACCAGAGGGAACATCACGAGTACCCTCTGGTTTTTTCTTTATCATTTTTCCGGCTCCACAACGACACTGACGCCATCCGGGATCGCCGTTATCGAAGCTTGCGGATTATGAAGCCGCTCTTCCGCCAAACGCAGCGCTTCTTCCAGACTGTGCGCGGGCGTCATATGCAGCGCATGGACCATGGCGTCCGGCGCGTCTGAAACATAAATCACAGATGCCTTTTGCAACACGCGAATAAAAATTTGCGTCTGCCACTGATCCGGTTCCGTTTCTTCGCGTCCACGCCGCAAAAAAGATGTCAACGTCTTTTCAATATCCGGTTCTTCCGCCAGTTGCCGGTAAAACGCTTCGCCGCCATGACCGTCCTCCGACCGGGCAACCATGATGATCACACCGTCTTTCCGCACAGTTGCTTCCGCCGCGGTCATGCCTTTAACAGCCTGATATATGTTTTGATCCAATGGATATCCGCCGTTTGTGGCAATCACAATATCCGCAGGCTTTGCCTGCACCCGGCATAGCCCAGATAAAAACGCACAGCCCGCCGCATGCGCCTTCTCCATATCGCCCGCTGCAATGTAAACCGGCTCTTTTTCGGCATTGATCACCGCGTTCACAATAAAAGCAAGGCCCGCCTTTCGAGCGGCCCACACCATGTCGGCATGAATCGGATTTCCCTCCAAAATTCCCGTCCGCGCGGCGGGAGAGGCAATCAATTCCGCACGGTGGTTGGCAAGCACCGTCTGCCGGCTTGCCACGCCCGGCAGAACGCTTTTACGCGAACCGGAGTAACCGGCAAAGAAATGCGGTTCGATGAAGCCCTCTGCCACAACCAGATCCGCGTCTATCACAAGCCGGTTTAAAAAACAGTCTCCGCCGCCCGGCAGCGTTCCCACATTGACAAATTCCGATTTGTCGCAATCGTGTACGACGATATGCTCCTGCGCCACCAGTTCTGCGCCGAATTTGTCGGAGAGTTCCGCTTTGGTCGGGCCCCGATGGCATCCGGTTGCGATAAGAATTGTAATCTCCGCATCCGGGTTGCCGCGGCGTAACTCGCGCAGCATGGGCGGCACAAGCACACGGCTTGGCACAGGGCGCGTGTGGTCGCTGGCAAGCAGCACAATGTTCCGCTTCCCACGCGCCAGTTCGGAAAGCGGCGGGGACCCAACGGGGTTTGCAAGCGCCCGCTCCATGAGTACGGACGGTTCCATCCCAGAGTCGTACCGCTCCAGTCCGGAGCTTAGAACGCCTCGTACCCGTTCATCCGGAATATCCAGGGAAAGCGTCTTTCGTCCATAGGGAAATTGTAAACGCATAGGCTTCACCTCAGCTCATCCAACTGTCTTTATTATAAACGCACTGTCTGTCTGCAATCAAGGGCTCCGAAAAAATCTTTTGTCCGCGTCATACGGCCAAAAGCCGGGCTGCTTTGGTGGAATTTTAATTTTTATGGAATATTTTTCGTTTTTCTCTATTACTATTTTTTAAAATCTGTTATACTATCCCATATAGAGCCGAAAAACATTTTTATTCCATGCATTTCAATGCGGGAAACCATCGGGATTTCCATAAACAAAAGGAGGAATATTTGTGATGCAATCCATTCCGGAAACCATGCTGGGCGCAATTCTGCCGGGAAATTCTTCCGTTGAACTGCGGGAATTTCAAGTTCCCAAGCCGGGCCACGGACAAGTGCTGATTCAGACGAAAGCCACCACCATTTGCGGCAGCGATATCCGCTGTATTTACCGCGAGCACGTCGGAAAAGGCCCGGAAGGCTATATTCCCGGTACCATTGCCGGGCATGAGCCCTGCGGTGTGATTGTGGAAGAGGGCGAAGGGCTACGCCGTTTTAAAAAAGGCGACCGGGTTGTCGTCTACCACATATCCGGCTGCGGCGTCTGTAACGATTGCCGGCGCGGATACTATATTTCCTGTTCCAGTCCTTTCCGTGCCGCCTATGGATGGCAGCGGGACGGCGGTATGGCGCCCTACATCCTTGCCGATGAAAAAGACCTCATTGCGTTACCGGATGAGTTGAGCTATGTGGACGGCGCACAGGTAGCCTGCGGGTTCGGTACGGTTTATGAGGCCATTGAAAAAATCGGCGTCAGCGGCAATGACGCGGTTTTGGTCACAGGTCTTGGTCCCGTTGGCTTGGCGGCGCTGATGCTGGCAAAAGCAATGGGCGCAAACCAACTGCTCGGTGTCGAAATGAACCCTTATCGGATAGAACTGGCAAAAAAACTCGGGTTGGTGGATGCCGTGTTCCAACCCAGCGATCATGTCGTCGAGGACATCCTTGCGGCGACCGGAGGGCGCGGTGTAGAACGTGCCATTGACGCCAGCGCATCCGACGCAGGGCGTCAAACCGCCATTCGCGCCACCCGTGAGTGGGGAAAAATTGCCTTTGTCGGCGAGGGCGGCACCTGCACTTTTACGCCAAGTCCGGACATCATCCACGGCCAGAAGACCATTTATGGGTCTTGGGTCACCAGTCTGTGGCGCATGGAAGAGCTTGTGGAACGTCTGGTACGCTGGAACATTCATCCGCATGATCTGGTTACGCACACCTTCCCGCTCAGCCAGGCCGGGGATGCCTACGCACTGATGGCGGGCGGGCAATGCGGCAAAGTTGCGGTGGTCTTTGACGAAGCATAAGGAAAGGAGCCTCTCATGGAACTGTGTGTCAATCCCGCCCTTGTGCCCCAGCGGCAGCTTTTTACAGGTGCTTCCATGCCTGCCATCGGCATCGGCACCTTTGGCTCGGACAAATATGGCCCTAAAGAAATTTCCGAGGCGGTTTACGGCGCCGTGCGCTGCGGTTACCGCCTGATTGACTGTGCCGCCGTCTATCAAAACGAAGCGGAAATCGGTACGTCGCTTGCGCGCCTTTTTGCGGAAAAAACCGTTTCCCGGGAAGATCTGTTCATCACCGGAAAGGTCTGGAACGATCAACACCGGGCAGTGGAAGCTTCCTGTCGAAACAGTCTTGCGGCACTTGGAATTTCCTATTTTGATCTGTATTTTGTGCATTGGCCTTTTCCAAACTACCATGCACCGGGCTGCGATGGCGACTCGCGGAATCCGGATTCCAAACCGTTTTCGGTCGAAGAATTCCTGGATACGTGGCGGCAATGTGAAGACCTGGTCGAAAAGGGTCTTGCACGCCACATTGGAATGTCGAATATGACCATTCCGAAATTGGAAGCCGTATTGCCGGCGTGCCGCATTCGTCCTGCGGCTATTGAAATGGAGCTGCATCCGGCGTTCCAGCAGCCCGAGTTATTTGCCTATGTACAAAAACGGGGGATTGCCCCCATTGGCTACTGCCCGCTCGGTTCTCCCTCCCGTCCGGAACGGGATCGCAGCGAAGGAGACATCGCCGCCATGGATATGCCGGAAATCCGGGAAATCGCGGCGCGTCATGGCATCCATCCAGCGCTTGTCTGTCTGAAGTGGGCGGTACAGCGTGGGCAAACGCCAATCCCCTTCTCTGTAAAACCAGCGCAGTACAGGGAAAACCTGCGAGCCGTCACGACGGACCCTCTGACAGAGCAGGAAATGGAAACCATACGCCAGGCTGACCGCAACTGTCGTCTGGTAAAAGGACAGGTTTTCCTCTGGCCCGGCGCTAAAGGTTGGGAAGATCTCTGGGACCTTGACGGTACCATCACAACATAAACGGAGGAATCGCCATGCTGAAAGGAATTCCGAAAATTCTCTCGCCGGAGCTGTTAAAAGTTTTGGCAGAAATGGGCCACAGCGACCGTATCGTATTAGGCGACGGAAACTTTCCGGCGGAAAGTATTGGTCGGAATGCCATCGTCATCCGCTGCGACGGACACGGTATTCCGGAACTGCTGGATGCCATCCTGCAGCTGTTCCCACTCGACACATATGTGGAGCACCCGGTAGAGTTGATGGAAGTCATGCCGGGTGATCCCGTGGAAACACCAATTTGGGATACTTATCAGGAGATCATCGCACGGCATGACGCGCGTGCGAATGCCGCAGTCGGCACCGTGGAACGTTTTGCGTTTTACGACAGAGCACGGACGGCCTATGCTGTCGTAGCGACGGGGGAAAGTGCGCTTTACGCCAATGTCATTCTGCAAAAAGGCGTTGTAGTGGAATAATTTCTCCCTTTTCGCCGGATCACGGCGTGAGTCGGCAGTGTAAGCAACATTGGCATTTTGTAAATGAAGTACGACGGGAGAGAGATACGCCGAACGAGAAAAGGCTACGGCAATAGAAGAAGCACTGCGCGTGACACTTGGAGAAATCCGCCAAAGACGGTGGAAAAAACCCTAATCTCGTGCAGGTTCGCGAGAACACGGGACTCGCATTTGTACCGGCAATTGTCTTATGAGCCTGACTCGGGAAACCGGTCGAACCCATACAGAGGGCAGTTTTCTTTCGCGCGGTATCTCTGCTTTGAGATCGGTGTTGCTCCAGCTGCGCCATGTGACCCCCGCAGAAAGACAAAAAGTACAGGAATATCAAAGCACGTGGAGGCTGTCGTTTCGGCAGTCTTCACGTGCTTTGTCCATCTGAAAGTTCATAAAGCAAGAGGTGCATGACTTAATTCTACACGTACTTTTTATCCCATACCTGTTTTGTGTGTAACACTCCCCACCACCAATACACATCGTGCAAAAACCTATTTTAAGTAAGCAGAGCATACAACCTTGAAAAATGCTTTTTATCAAACTTTCTCTATATCTTCAGCAGAGCTAGTTTTACTGTACGGCTTTATCGATTTGATTGCGTATCTGTGAAAAACTAAGTCCGTATTTCCTTGCAATATCATCTGCATAACTATTGCCGTCCGGGCTGCCTTCGACGATTTCAAATATCTTTATATAAAGTGTACTCTATAGTATCTCTTCTGTCAGCATTTACCCGATGTAATTTGGCCGGGGTCAATATTCCAGCCAAGTGATTCTTTGCATCAAACACATCATTAATTTTATTTACAAAAGTATTTTCCATGATTTCAAATAGTCTCGATGAAAAACTTAGGGGAACTCTTCGCCGGACCGTAACAAACATGCCGATATGCGCGCGTTTCCATAAAAAGCGGGCCCGCACCGTTTCGATGCGGACCCGCTTTTTCTCTTTCATTTCAGGATTTTGCCGTATCCAGTGCCTTCGGGCGATACCAGCGCAGACGCAGCGCGTTCGATACCACGCAAATCGAACTGAGCGCCATCGCAGCACCCGCCCAGACAGGGTTCAGCAGACCTCCGCCGAAGGCATAAAACACGCCCGCGGCCGCCGGGATACATACCGTATTGTAAGCAAATGCCCAAAACAAATTCTCACGGATATTGCGCATGGAGGCACGGCTGAGCTGTATGGCGTCATAAACCTGACCCAGGCCGCCATGCATTAGTACCACGTCCGCCGCATCTACGGCGATATCCGTCGCCCGGCCATGTCCTTCACCCGACACCGCAATTCCGATATCCGCTTCCGTCAGAGCCGGTGCGTCGTTGATACCGTCGCCCACCATAGCGGTAGGGCTCTGACGGCGCAGCTGTGCGACCGTTTCGGCCTTTTTCCCCGGCAACACACCCGCAATCACACGGGATTCCGGAATTCCGCACTGGGCTGCCGCCGCACGGGCCGACATGCTGTTGTCGCCCGTCAGCAGATACGATTGAATTCCCAGTTCCCCGAGACGTTTAACAAGCAAACGGCTCTCCGGACGCAATTCATCTGCCGCCGCAAACAGGGCGAAAAGTTTCCCCTCCCGTGCAGCATACACCAGCGTCTTACCTTCTGCATAAAAACGGTCTTCGTCCGCTTTTGCCGCAGAGAAATCGACGCCCCGTTCTTCCATCAGACTTCGCGTCCCCGCGAGCAAAGCAACGCCCTCTACCTTTGCTTCTACACCGCGTCCGGGCAACGCCGTAAAATCCGTCACCTCACGCAATGCCATACCGGACGCCGCCCGGCAAATGGCACGTCCGACCGGATGCTCCGAACGCGTCTCTGCAGCAGCACACAAAGATAATGCCTCGTCCCGCTCCATGCCGTAAGTCACAACATCGGTCAAAACCGGCTTCCCCCAGGTTAACGTACCGGTTTTGTCAAATACAACCGTGCGAATGCCTGCAAGCCGTTCCAGCGCCTCTCCACTTTTAAAAAGGACACCCAACGACGCGCTGCGTCCCGTTCCCGTCATTACGGACGCCGGTGTGGCAAGTCCCAGCGCACAGGGACAGGCAACCACCAGTACGCCGATCGCCACATTAATGCAAAAATCTACGCTCTGTCCTGCAATCGCCCAGGCAATTGCCGCCAGCAACGCAATCCCCATCACAGCTGGCACAAAAATTCCCGCGACCTTATCTGCCAGGCGTGCAACTGGAGCCTGGCGGCTCTGTGCGTCTTCCACCAGCTTGATAATCCGCGCCAACACACTTTCTCCGGCGCCGGCGGTCACGCGCGCACGGATGGAACCATCCAGATTCTGGCTTCCGCCAATTACTTCGCTGCCCTCCCGTTTTTCCACAGGCATGCTCTCGCCGGTCAGCATAGATTCATCCACACCGGTCCGTCCTTCCAGCACCACAGCGTCTGCCGGAATAGCCTCCCCCGGCCGAATGATGATCTCATCCCCCACCGACAGCCGGGAGGCATCGAGATCAACGGTTACTCCCCCCCGCACCACATGCGCAACATTGGGACGCAGAGCCTCCAACGCACGAAGCGCGTCGCCGGTACGTCGCTTGGCCCGTTCTTCCAAATAGCGTCCCGCCATCACCAGCGTGACCACTACCGCCGCTGACTCGCAGTAAAGACGGTGCAAGTACGCAGAATTCCCCAACGCAATCATCACGGCAGCATATAAACTCTCCAGCATGGCTGCCGTCGCACCTATGGCGACCAGTGTGTCCATATTCGGGCTCTTGGCAAACAGGGAACGATATCCCCGCACAAATAATCCACGTCCACACCAGAGGACAACGAACGCCAGCACCAGCTGGATCAGTGCGTTTAAAACCGGATAAATATGAAAAATTGCAGGAACCGGCGGCGTAATCGCGGGAATCATATGGCTGATGTTGAGATAAAATACCGGGGCCGCACAAATTGCCGCCACCAACAGCCGGCGAGAGGAAGCCGTGCGTTCCTGCTCCTCCTCTTTTTCCGGTTGCACGTTCTCCGGCTCCGGTTCGCGTACACCATAGCCGGCCTTTTCAATTGCAGCCTGAATTTGCGGAAAATCCAGCGCAGTTTCATCATAGTCCAGCGTCATCTTCCCCGTCAGTAAATTGACTTCGCAGTGGGATACGCTCTCCAGTTTATCCATGGTTCTTTTTACGCGTGCGGAACACGCCGCACAGCTCATCCCCGTCACATCATAAACGCGTTCTACCATAGCTGTCTCCTTATCTTTTGAACAGACGGCACCGCTCTCCGGCAAAGCGCCCCGGCGGCAGGCCGCATGAGTTTCTGACTTATGTCTATATTATAGCAAGAGAGTTAGTCGCAGGCAACCGTCAGAATTATACATTTTTACTTGTTTTGAAGGGTTTCAATCAGCGCTTTTGTAAAGAGTTCCGCGCCATAAAACGCTTCTCCCAGTGTATTTCCGGAAGCCCCTACCTCTACAATCAGCGCTCCGGGGGACACATGCTGATTAAACCGCGAACTGCGCAGGTTTACAGGGCGCATGAGGCCCGGATAAAGTTCGTCTGCCATACTCTGGATATCCAGCGCAAAGGCAAGATTTTGCTCCCAGTTCTCATGCTGCAATCCACCCTCGTTCGTCCCGACTACCAGCATAACCTGCGCCGCGCTTTTCCCATCGATCACCGTACTGGCGGCAAACCGGCTGCCGTCCTCGTAAATTACCGCATCCCGATGAACATCCAGAACGACACGGATGGAGGGGTATTCCGCCAAATACTCCTCGATAATCTCGAGCATTCGGGTATAGGAACCGTTGTAAGATGGATAATCGTTGATGGTTTTATCATGAATCACGGAAATCCCCGCGTCTTCCAAAAGTGCCTCTACGTGATTTCCAACCGCAACGACGTTAAAATTTGGATCCAGCGTCCGATCATTATCATCCTGAACATAGTCATATTCCTCGTCCGGCGCATAGGACTCACTGGTATGGGTATGTACAATCAGGACCTGCGGCTCGTCGCCGTTTTTCAAACTGACCCCGCTGGCTTCCAACGTATCCAGATCCAGGGTAAAAGAGGTATCGTTTCGAATTTCCGGCGCATACTCCTCCTGTTCCTGCGTAGATTCCTCCGGTTTCCGAAAAATGTTGGCAGATTCCGAAATTTGGCCGCCGTCCGCGTCTTCCTCCCCCTCCAGTGTCGGAGGAGCGCTTTCCGCCACAGTAAACAGAATTTCTTCCGGGAACAGCCAGGCAGACAGAGCGTATAAAGCGGCGCTTATGCTGCCAAATTTGCCGTAGGCAGTAATCGCGCCTACGGCAAACAGAATCAAACATAATTTTGTCAACACGGTCCTGACGGACCTATGCATTCTTCTCCTCATCCGTGTTCCTCCGCAAATTTCCTGTCTTACGATATGCGGAAGAGTCCCGTTCTATGCTCAGGAGAGATAAAGATCGATATCCTCGATGGTGATATCTTCGTGCAGCGCCATATTGATTGCATAACCAAGCAACTTGGAAACGTCCGCCACGCGTGCGTCAATATCCTTCGGCGTCACAATCATTCCGCCGGAAGCGGCGCGCAGCTGTTCTTCGTCCACATGACCGATCCCGGAATCGCGCAGGGTATCTATGGTCAGCGTGAGGGAATCCACAACCGTGGGGACGCCGAGGGCAATCACGGGAATTCCAAAGGTCTCCCGATTCACCGGTTCGCTGTCGCCGCCCATACCGGAGCCGGGCGCCAGACCCGTATCCGCAATTTGCACCGTACGGCAGACGCGCGCCATCCGGCGTGACGCCAGCGCATCCACCACGATCATGGCGGCGGGGTGCATGCGTTCCGTAACCCCGCGCAAAATTTCCACCGTTTCCATCCCCGTAGTTCCCAGGACGCCGGGACTCACAGCTGCAACGGAGCGAAAACCGCCAAAATACTCCGGCATCCGGGCAATCATGTGCCGGGTGACCATTGTGCTTCGTACCGTCAATGGGCCAACCGCGTCCGGCGTAATACGGTCGTTGCCGATCCCCGCAACAAGCACCGAGGTGCGGTTCCCTTTCGGCAGCATGGGACGCAGTTCCTCTGCCAGCGCACGGCAGGCACGGGGAAAAGCATTTTCCTCCCGTTTGAGAAGCCCGTCCAGTTCCACTGTAATATACGTGCCCTGCGGCTTTCCAATCAGCTCTGCTCCTGCGTCCGTTGTGATTTCCACTTTTGTGACGGCAAATCCCTCCCGTCTGTACGTCTGTTCATTCACACCGTCCGGTTCGCCGGCATCCGGCATATTTTCACGATACAGCTCTGTAGACTCCGCCGCCAAATCTGTACGAATCATAAAAAAACTACCTCCCTTAGTCAAATCGACTCCATGGAAGGTAGTTTTTGCACAGTCTGCTCCGCCTATACGGATCAGAGGCATATTCTTGCTCATATTCCTGTAATTTTTGATAAACCGCGCTTTTTCCTTACAATTTTCTTGAATAAAATTGAATAATATTCTTCCTGTCATTTTCATAGAAAAAACAGTCTTGGACTTTTCAGAGGACTTTCACAAGCCAAATTCTCAAGACGAGCGGTATTCCGGCATTTCTACAAACAGCACTCGCTCTCCATCGGCGATACCGCCATACAGCTTATGACAAAATGCCCCTATATCCAAATAATGTTCTATTACATACTTTGCTGTGTAAGGCATTTTCAAAGTTCGTATTTTAGAAATATCAAACCACTGCAAAATGCCCTCATTCGACACAAGTTCAAAGTCCAGAGGTCGTTGCAATTCCGCAAAAAAATAATAATTTTGTCGGATTTCTCCCTTTATTCTTCTTAATGTGATATAGCGTAACTCGATATTGTGAAAAACATCTCCGGTAATTCCCAATTCCTCTTCCAGTTCCCGCATCGCACAGGCTCCGGCATCATGGAGCTCCGACTCTTCAAAATGCCCGCCTGCCGAAGCAACCCACATTTGATCCGCGACGCGTCCACCCTGCCGATAAAGTAACAGAATCTGATCCTCATATATGATATAAATCGAAGTCATATTTCTCAGTCTGCCATCCATACCCAGCCTCCTGCCGATTTTGTTCTGCTCTGCCTATACGCGTTCACCAAACAGTCAGCGGAACACCCGCAGTTCTGCATCATACACCTCGCGGCGCAGATAGGACGCATAGGCAGGCCCCGCTCCGCAATATTTCTCAATTGCCGCCAAAATATATTCCGGATTCAGATTTTCATTTCCCGCCGCAACTTTTGCACGGATCGTGACACCGCCGTCCCGCGTCTGGACGTTTAGATCCCGCAAAAGCGGCAAAATATTGGTTTCGCTTTCGCCGCGTTTTGTACGTTTGGTCACGACCAGCTCTTCGCGCGAAAAAAGCTCCGCAATTCTCTCCGCCTCAATGGGAATATCCGCATTCATTTCATAAGCGGCGTATCGAATGAACTTCGCAGGGGTTCGCGCCTCGCCGACACTCGTGACACAGATACCGGCAGGCAGCGCACGGTTAATCCGATAAAGAAATTGGTCCGGCAGACGCGGCGCGTCGAGGGCAAAATCCAAAAGTTCGCAGACGCTCTCAAAGCCTGTCGGAAGCGGAAGCAGAATATTAAGATTAGGATGTGGATGAAACCCCTGCGTAAATCCGATCGGGACATCCGCGCGGGCAAACGCACGCCGAAACACCTGCATCAGGTCCAAATGGGAGATATAGCGTGCAGTTCCCCGTTTTTCAAACAGCAGCCGCAACTCAGACATCGCAAATCCCCCCTTCCAACAATTCCAACGCACCGCAGCCCGAGCAGCCGGCACGGCAATCCTCCGATGCCAGACCGGAATGCGCGCGCAGATTTTCCTTCATTAAATGCTCGCGTGTCACGCCGTTATAAATGTGCTCCCATGGCAGTACCTCATCAAAAGAGCGCGTACGGTTGGCGTATTCGGCCATATCCACCCCGCAGGCGGCGAACGCCTCATACCACAGGTCCATGCGAAGCTGGTCATCCCAGCCGTCAAAACGGCAGCCACGTCGCCACGCATCGTAAATCACCGCGCACAAACGCCGGTCGCCGCGCGCAAAGACGCCTTCCAAATGGCTTGTCACCGGATCATGCCAATGGAAGTCCACATTTTTAATGCGCATAATACCCTTCATGTATTCCTGTTTCTCGCGCAGCTGCTCCACGGTGTCCATCGGTTCCCACTGGAAAGGCGTACCGGGCTTTGGCACAAAACACGCCACACTTGCCGTCACCTTGACGCCGCGCGCACGGTTATTGGAAGTCTTGCGCCATACATCAACAACGCCGCGCGCAATTTTCGCAATGCCGTCCAGATCCTCGAGCGTCTCCGTAGGCAACCCCATCATATAATACAGCTTTACACTGTTCCAGCCGTTTGCGAAAGCCAGTCCACAGGCATTATATAGATCCTCTTCCCGCAGGTTTTTATTGATCACGTCACGCAGGCGCTGCGTTCCCGCCTCCGGTGCAAAGGTCAAGCCGGTACGCCGCACCTTTTCCAGACGCTGCGCGAGTTCAACGGAAAATTTATCGGCACGCTGGGAGGGCAGTGCCAAACTGATGTGCCGTTTGGCGCACCAGTCGATCAACCCGTCGCAAAGTTCGTCCAGCTTCCGGTAATCGGTCGTGGAAAGGCTTGTCAGGGAAATTTCGTCATATCCCGTCTTTTCCGCCTGCGTCATACCCTGGCGGATCAAAGTTTCCGGACTCTTTTCCCGGATGGGCCGGAACGTATGGCCGGCCTGGCAGAAACGGCAGCCGCGGATACAGCCGCGCATAACCTCCAGCATCACACGGTCGTGCACAACCTCGGTAGAGGGGACAACCGGACACTCCGGATAATAGGCATGGTCGAGATCTTTGACAATCCGTTTCACAATGCGCGCCGGAGCGCCATCCGACGGCGTAATCCCCATAAAACGGCCTTTTTCATCAACCTGCGGCGTGTAAAGCGCCGGGACGTAACAGCCTCCGATCCCAGCCGCCGCCACAAGAAAGCGGTGTTTCTCCCAATTTTCCCGTTTCGCCGTGCGGTAAAGATCAAAAAGTTCGATGGAGACTTCCTCTCCTTCCCCAATAACAAACACATCCACGAAATCCGCCAACGGTTCCGGATTTGCCGTACAGCATCCGCCCGCGATCACCAGATTCCGGAGGCCCTTCCGTTCCGACGAACGAATCGGAATCCCGGCAAGATCCAGCATATTGAGCACATTGGTGAAGCTGAGCTCATATTGCAGGGTAAACGCGATGATATCAAAGGCATCCAGCCCGTCTCCGCTTTCCAGTGCATAAAGGGGAAGCTTCGCTGCACGGAGTTCCGCTTCCATGTCCGGCCAGGGTGCAAAACAGCGCTCACACCAACAATAATCAATGGAATTGTAAAGACCATAGAGGATCTTCATGCCAAGATGCGACATGCCAACCTCATAGACATCGGGGAAACAGAAAACAACGCGGATATCCACCGCGGCTTTGTCTTTGATGACCTGCGCAAATTCTCCGCCCGAATACCGTGCGGGTTTACGAACGCGCGGTAAAATTTTTTCCAGTTCTTTGAGCATAGGTACCTCCGAGTATCAGCCCGCCCATGGCCAAGATACTCATATTATACCGCGTTTTCACCAGGATGTACACCCCCAGCGCGCTCACTGTCGCTCCCGCCAGTAACGAAACGACATGCATGATAACGGCGGCGCGCCAGTCGTCCGTCCATTGTGCCAAGAGCGCATACAGGATTCGCCCACCGTCGAGCGGCAAGGCGGGAAGCAGGTTGGAAATTCCCATCATCAGGTTGACGCCCGCAGCCGGCATCAAAATCTGAACGTCGGGAGCATATTTGCCCGCAACAGAGAGGATAAAAGCGGCGCACAGATTCATCGCCGCGCCTCCGGCTGCCACAATCGCGTCGCATCGGTAGCTTAACAGCGCGTCAAATCGCAGACAAAATCCAAACGGCGCAAGTTCAAACGCACGTATCCGGCCGCCGCACGTTAAAATTGCAACCGTATGTCCCAGTTCATGTATGATGGCGGCTGCAACAAAACACGGGAACACGCCTTCGGTATCCAGCGCATATGCCAGTGCAAGCAGGCAAAGCGTCCCCAGTCCGCAGAGTCTTTTTTTCATTGTTTCCTCCTTTCCGGCAGTTGACCTGTCTTCCCCGCTGTACTACAATAACAATAACCAAAACTTCCGCCGAAGCCATCCGGCGGTCTTGACAGAAGGAGATTTGCTATGGAATATCCGCAGGCGTTTTTGGATCAGATGCGCGTTCTGCTGGGCGATGATTACAATGCGTTTCAGCATGCCCTGTTTACACAGACTCCGTTTCGCGGCTTGCGTGTCAACACCCTGAAGCTCACCCCGCAGGAATTCGAAAGCATTTCTCCCTATCCGCTCACACCATCCCCGCTTTGCCGAGACAGTTTCCTTTTAAACTCCGACGCCCGGGTCGGCACTCATCCGTTCCACCATGCGGGTCTCTTTTATATGCAGGAGCCTTCCGCTTCCGCCGTGATTGAAGCGCTTGATCCATCGCCCGGTATGACGGTGTTGGACCTGTGCGCCGCGCCGGGCGGAAAATCCACCCACCTCGCCGCACGATTGGCGGGCAGCGGCGTCCTGATTTCCAACGAATGCGTTGCCTCCCGCGTGCGTCCCCTCTGTTCCAACCTTGAGCGCATCGGTGCACGCAACGCGATCGTCACGTCCGCCATGCCGGACGTACTTGCGGATCGGCTCGGCCCGTGTTTTGACGCAGTGGTAGTCGACGCGCCGTGTTCCGGCGAAGGGATGTTCCGTCGGGATGAGGAAGCCGTACGTCAATGGTCCCCGGAACATGTGGCGGGATGTACGGCGCGTCAGGCACAAATACTCGCCGACGCCGCGCGAATGGTCCGCCAGGGCGGTATACTGATCTATTCGACTTGTACGTTAAACCTCTCCGAAAATGAAGCGCAGGTCGATGCCTTTCTGGCGTCACACCCGGATTTTACACTGGAACCCATCCGGGCAGTTTCCCTGCCTCCCGCATTCGGAGGCGGATGTCTGCGTCCGGAACTCTCCCGCGCGGCACGGCTCATGCCGCACACACTACCCGGCGAGGGCCATTTCCTGGCGCGTATGCGCCGCGAAAACGGCAATGCCGTTTCTCTGCCCCTTGTGCCAGGAAAACCGTTATCCAAGGAACAGTCGGCACTCTTTTACGCGTTTTGGCGCTCCCTGTTTGACATCGAACCCTGGTTTGAACCCACCGTGCAAAACGATACGGTGTGGTTATCTCCCGGCTTTCTCCCGGGCGCAATTCGTGCCGGCGTGCCTGCCGGCCGGTTTATACGCGGCCGGTTTGAACCGGAACACGCGCTTTTCCTGGCAACCGCCGCACAGCATTTTCAAAATAGAATATCATTTTCTCCGGAAAATCCCTGCATGGCGGCGTTTCTGCGCGGAGAACAGATCTCCGCCGAAGCAGAAAAAGGCTGGTGCGCTGTTTGCGTTTCAGCAGGCGGGCGGGAATATCCCGTCGGTTTTGGAAAAGCTTCCGGTGGCGTGGTGAAAAACCATTACCCCAAAGGACTGCGCAATTTGCAACAACAACTGGTGAAATAGCACAAAATTACATCGATTGCTTTTTGCATTCTGTGTATTTATTTGTTTTCCTTTCCTTGGCAGTAGACAGGAAAATGGGAATATGCTATACTAAGATTGAAAAAAAGTCTTTATCTTCGCATTTCGGAAAGGGAGGTGGCGCCCATGTACACTTCAGTAGAAAGCACCGAACCATGCTGCAAAAAAACTGGCACAGGGCGGCCAGTACCACAGACCCGGAGCAAGCGGACGGAATAAAGGAGTGCGTTTTATGAATTTACCTGAACTCTTTGCGGATATTCCGCTGATTGCCATCATTCTTTTTGGAATCGGCGTAGTTTTACTGATTGTGGAAATGACCATGCCGGGCTTCGGCTTGGCAGGCGGCAGCGCGTTGGTAGCGTTCGCCCTAGCCATCGTATTCGCCGCCGATACCTTTTTAGAAGGCCTAATTTTTACAGGGATCGTTCTCGCTATCAGCGCCGTGATCGTTATCACGTTCTTGGTGCTGTTATCTAAGGGAAAGTTTTCTGCAGGTTTTATACTAAAAGCCAAAAATTCCAATAGCGAAGGTTTTTCCAGCGCGGCGGCCGATCTCCGGTTTTTAATCGGGCAGGAAGGCGTGGCACAGACGGCGCTGCGTCCGGCAGGCAAAGTTGCCATTGGTGGAAACGTCTACGACGTTGTGTCAAGCGGCGCTTTTATTGCATCCGGAGATTCTGTACGCGTCATGGAAGTACAGGGAAACCGGATTGTAGTCGCACAACCGGTTAAGGCAGGCGTATAAAAAATCGACTCATTCATGATAAGAAGGAGAACTGTTTATGGATACCATTGTGATGATTATAATTATTGCGGCAGTTTTGTTGGTACTTTGTTTATTCTTCAGCTTTGTACCGGTTGCGCTTTGGATCAGCGCTCTGGCCGCTAACGTACATGTGGGAATTCTCACGCTTGTTGGAATGCGCCTGCGCCGTGTTATTCCCTCCAGAATTGTCAATCCGTTAATCAAGGCAACCAAAGCCGGCATCGATTTGCCGATCAACAAGCTGGAAGCACACTATCTCGCGGGTGGTAACGTCGACCGTGTTGTCAACGCGCTCATTGCAGCGCAGCGTGCCGATATTCCGTTGGAGTTTGAGCGTGCCGCCGCCATTGATCTGGCAGGTCGTGATGTCCTCGAGGCCGTACAGATGACGGTTAATCCGAAAGTAATTGAAACGCCGGTCGTTGCGGCTGTTGCCAAAAACGGCATTGAAGTCAAAGCAAAAGCAAAAGTCACCGTTCGCGCCAACATCGACCGTCTGGTCGGTGGCGCCGGTGAGCAGACAGTCATTGCCCGTGTCGGTGAGGGTGTTGTTACAACGATTGGTTCTGCGGAAACGCACAAGGAAGTTCTGGAAAATCCGGACCGTATTTCTCAAAATGTGCTGCAAAAAGGTTTGGAATCCGGAACCGCGTTTGAGATTCTCTCCATTGATATTGCCGATGTCGATGTCGGTCGAAACATCGGCGCGCAGCTCCAGACCGATCAGGCAGAGGCTGACAAACGTATCGCACAGGCAAAGGCAGAAGAGCGCCGTGCAATGGCAGTTGCCCGTGAGCAGGAAATGGTGGCAGCTGTCCAGGAAATGCGCGCAAAAGTTGTCGAAGCAGAGGCGGAAGTACCAAAGGCCATGGCTGCCGCGCTGCGTGAAGGGAAATTGGGCGTGATGGATTATTACAACATGAAAAACGTCATTGCGGATACGCAGATGAGAAATTCCATTGCGAACCAGCCGAATGAATAAGAGGAATGCGCCATGAAACCGAGTCAATTGCTGCATGTCAGTGTCATGAGCGCCATTACGGAAACGCAAAAGGCGTTGAATCAACGTTATGCCGTTACCGCGGAAACCTTTGATCCGTTTCAGGGCGACAAGCCGGGGTTTGCTTTAAAGCATCCGCCCAAAGTCCAGGACAATCCGCCACCGACGACGGCACCGGAAGATCCTGCAGCAACGCCCCAACAAAATGTGGAATCTTCTGCTGTCTTGCGTGAGGACTCTGCAAATTCGGCTGCATCGCCCACTTTGGCAGAGTCTGTATCAAAGCAGAAAAAACAGGTGCCGGCAACAAAGCCCACAACCAAATGGAACGCGGCGGAATTGCGGCGCGCGGTCATTCTTTCGGAAATCATTGGTCCTCCGCTCTCCCGTCGCGGCAGATAATAAGAGTAACCAGAGTTTTTTCTTTCCTTCGGAATACGGTAGGAGGTGTATCGTATGCCTGGTGGATTTGAATTCAAATGGTTTAAAGATCAAGAACAGGGCATTCAGTTGATTTCCACGCTGAATGCACGAAAGGCCAATCAAGTTGGCCTGCCGAATCGTGATACGGAGCGCAAGGTAAAACGGCGTGCCAAATGGCGTGCACTGCGTTACGAAATTGAGTCGGATGGCTGGCGTGCTTTTCTGCAAGCCAGATATTCCCGTAAGAATACGCCGAATTCCTCCGAATCTGATAACTAAATAACAAACACATGATACTCCCCGCCCTGAGGCTTGGCAAAGCCCCAGGGCGGGGATTTTACTATTATCGTTGATTCACATGCAAGCGGAAAGGGCCATTGCCTTCCAAACAAAAATTCCGTCCCGCTTTCCAAAGCGGGACGGAAACTGATAATTTTGCCAGACTAACGAAAAGGTCTTTACATTCTTATCTTACTCTACAATTTCAACCGTGTCGCGACCCATCGTTTCAAGGTAACGATTTACACGCTTCTGCATTACATTGATGTACTCCTGAAGGCCCAAACTGTCATAGGCGATTTGTACCTGTTCATCAATTGCATCAACCGATGTAGCGCCTGTGATGATACTGGTCGTTAACTCACGCAGGAAGGTCTTCAAATCGGTTTCGTACATGGCAATGATGTCGGCTTCCTCTGAAGTTGCCATGGTTGTGTAGGAGTAATAGGCGGTCGGACGGTAATTTTGGTTCTCCAGCACATAATAGAGCATCTGTTCGGAACCAGCAATTGAGGTATCTGTTACCGGCTTACCTGCGGCCTTATTACTCTCTCGCCATGTTTCCAGAGTCCGATTGTCCTGTGCATAAGGCTCGCCTGCATCCAGAGCATCCTGGGCATTGTCATATACGTTTTTGATAGGCGCCCACAGGTTTCCATGGTGCGCGCCATTAATCGGGTACAGGGTATTGGTAAGCCAATAGGTGCCCGCAGGGCCTTTACTATGCAGTTCATCCTCGTCATTAATAACGTACTGGATGAACGTGCCGCTCTCGTCATAATCCCAAGCGACGCCTTCTACGCCATATTTGAAGAGCATAAATACGTCTTCACAGCAGAGGAAGTCCATAAAACTGCCGGCCGCCTGATAATTGCATTGAGAAGAGAAGGAGAATCCTACGAAGAACGCCTGAGACTCCTGAATCAGAAGCCGCGGTTCTACACCTTCGACAGCCTGAATAATCGGCGTCGGCATATAGTAACCCTCCGTGTCACCGCAATCCCAATACTGGAGGTTACCCGGCATCATACCAATAGAGGAGACTACATTCGTTGCAATAGTCGTGCCATTGCCCCATGGGTGTGTGCCCTCAACATAAACAAGATTATTATTATAAAGCGTATTCATGTAAGTACAAAATTCCGCATAGCCATCCAAAAGAGCTGAGACTTCAATTTCACCAGTAGAGGGATCTTCAATGAAATCTGTGTACGGCAAACCGAACCACTGCCCAATGCCGGAAGTCTGGAAATCGCTGCCCAGCAGACCAATATAACGCTCATCTGCGGAACCGTTTCCGTTCACGTCTTCGTCTTGGAAAGTTTTGATTGCCTGATAAAATTCATCGGCGGTTGTCGGCATGGCAATTCCGAGCTTATCCAACCAGTCCTGGCGGACGCAGACGGAATACGCGCCATGAATCTGACCATCTGCACGAGTATCATATTTTTCTGTCGAGAAATTTAAAGACGAACCCGTGGTGTTCGGCAGCGGGACATAGTACCAGTTGCCATCATCTATCGTAGCATATGCTTTTAAATAAAGAAGAGCATCTTCATCGTTATAATAGCTTTTGGCAGAGCCATCGGAGTACTCCAAAACGTCGTCCAAGGAAGCAACTTTTCCCTGGTCAATCAGTTGAAGAATCTGCTGGTCGGAAAGAATTTCACGCGTATTAAAGCAGTCGGGAAGCGTACCGCCTGCAATCATACCATTTAACGTATTCAAATATGCTTCACTGTATACGCAGGTATAAACATAGTCGATGTTATACGTATTTGTGACAAGATCAAAAAGCTGTTTGTAGGTTTCAAATTCCACAATTTCGTCATTTGTATAATCGTTGTGATACGTACCAAGCCACTCAAGAGGAGCTTTTTCTGTTTCGATAGGATCGTCACTGGAGGTATCCTTGTCCTCAGAATTGCCGTTATCGTCTGTATTCGACGTACCGGCCTGACCATCGTCTGGGTCTTCTCCATTCTGGGCGCAGGCGCTAAACAGCGCTAGCAGCAAGAAAATCGCTGCAAGCAGGGCCAATAGACGTGTGTACTTCATACTCTTTCCTCCTTTATTTTTTGGTTTGTCGTTTTGATATTCAATTATTACAAACAAATGAATATCTTATTTAAAATATTATCACATTTGCATAGTAAAATCAATAGATTTTATAAATATTTTAATATTTATTTGGATAATAAGAAAAATTTGAGAATAAAAACACCCTGTTCCAAAAATCAAAGTTTGTTAAGGCGTTTTTTTACGTGAGATACAGTGTAGCCCATTACACCGTTTTCGGCTATTCGCTACATACGCTGAAAAACTCAGTCGTTCAACAGTTGTTCTGCCTTTTTTTAAAACAGGTGTAATCATAGCAACGGTGACAGTCGGGAGACTGTGGTTGAGTTTGTTAGTCTGTACGGCGGTAACTGGGCAGGTACCATGTTCAATCAAACCTTTGGCATTGCCAAGATTCGATGAAAAGGTATTCCACTACATATATCAGGGATACAATATAGGACAGATCGTACGGTTTATGCACTCCGATAATGACCTTACAGCGTTAAAAGCCGATTCTCTGATTTTACAAAGATACCCCTTTAAAGCACAAAAACATCGAAACATTTTTTAGTCTATAACAAATAAAACCGCGAATTCCAAAGAAAGATTCGCGGTTTTATTTTTAAGTTTTCTATTCTGTCTTACAAAAACACATTCCTATTATCGAAAACTTTCAGCGTCTCATGTTGCTTGTTGGGTTCAGTACCTTAGCATTTCTATCTTTTTGAATTAATACTGAGTCCAATCAGGATCTTCTGTAAGCTTCGTCCAACTCTCGTGTATACCGTCGGGCTTACGCTCAAACTCATGGCTATTGGTAGCCTCCTGCACCGCCAGATAATGCCAATCTTCCGGGCTATTATCCGGCCATACAATCATATCTCTAAGAAGATCATTTTCATTTTCTGGAAGTCTCTGGAGAACACGGTTAATCATAGTCATAGCTTCTGCACGGGTAATATAACTGTCAGGTCGGAAAGTGCCATCTGGGTAGCCTGCAATCCAGCCAAGCACCACTGCACGTTCTATTTCAGCTTCTGCCCAATGCCCGTCAATGTCTGTAAAATTGCTATCTCCTACCGTGCGACCAGTATCAAATCGTGCACAGATAGCCGCGAACTCCGCACGGGTAATCGGGGCATTTGGATCAAAAATGTCAGATATACGCCCCTTGAAGATACCAAGAGCTTCCATCGTTGAAACTTCGGTATTATACCAATCATCCGCATACACATCGGAAAAGCTGTTTTCCTCTGTCAGGTTAGATATTCGCACCTCATCGGCCAAAAGGCGGAAAAAGATCGTTGCCACTTCAGCTCGAGTAATATCTTCTTCCGGTCCCACTGTACCGTCAGGACGACCGATTATATAAGCAAAATGATCATCACCATTGAGTAATTCCGGCACACCCGAAATCTTCCATCCGGCATATACCGTTTTATTGGAAGTCATTTTAACATTTGTGATCTTTTGTGTAAGTTCAGAATCTGCATACCAGCCGGTAAATGTATATCCTTCACGAGTTGGTACCTTATTTAGTTCAACAGTTGTACCGCTGGCATATCTTTCGTTGCTATACTTCGTTCCACCATTTGATTCATAGCTGAGAGTGTAATAGATCGTACCTCCGCCGCTAGTGCCGCCGCCCGTGCTGCCACCATCTCCATCACCAATACCGCCGCCGGCACGAGTCTCCCACACAAGAGCAAATGGTGAAAAACCAGTAGCGCCTATTTCTAATACAACATGTGTATCTGTTACATTTTTGATAGCCACTTCGTTTACAGTACAGCTATCAATACGCTCTTGGATCTGACCACTCTGCATATCTCGGTGAAGTCCTTCAAAGTGCAGCAGGGTAAACGCTGTATTCTTAGTAGTTCCTCCCGGTAACGGCCAATACACCGTAACATTTTGTCCGTTACCCAGTGTATCGACAGCCGTTACCCAAGTATTTCCGTTATTCGTGTCAACAAGATCGAGATACTTGAACTCATAGTGACGCTTATGGTTCGCTCCCACATCACCAAGCGTTTCGTCCCCCCTTGTTTTGAGCGCATCAGTTCGTATGGTTGAGTCAGGATCTTCTTCAATAATGCTATCAAAAAGTAGCGCTATCCCCAAAGGATCAGCCTGAACCCCATTGCCGTTAATTAAGTAAATCGTCCCATCAGGCGCGGTAACGGCAGGTTCCTTTTCTTTTAATTCTACGGTGTCTTCTTTTGCAACTATGGGGGTCTTGACTTCTGTTGTTGTACCCCGAACGGTCAGAGTAGCGACTGCCGAGGAATCAACACCATAGGTATAACCGTCATAGGTGATGGTAACAGGAGTAACCAGATCACCGGGGTAAATGCTCATGTCAAGTGTTTGATTGATGTATTCTCCAACAGCAAAGCTATCACTGACGACAAGGTCATCTCCATCCTTAAACTGTACACGGACGGGATCTTGCCCCTCAAAACCGCATGACTCCAGTTTATAGATGGTGCTACTTTTACCATCGTAAGATACAGCTTTCCACTGTTTTGTGCCGCTTACAAATCTCAAATCTGTGATATCTTCACCGGATGCAGCAAGCGCAGCTTCCAAAGTATCGGGCAACTCGATCGTAAAGCCCGGGATGGGCAAAGAGCTGCTGCCTTGAATCACAATATTGCCGTTCTCTTCACCTACAACTCCATTATAACCTTTGCTTCCGCCCATATAGACCGTCATATTTTCCGGTGTGACGGTTACTGGTTTCATGACATTAAAAGAAACGTTTACTGTTTCCGTTACTCCACGGTCGGTAAAAATGGAAATTGTTTCGTTATATGTATTTTCCGTCAACCCTGTTTTTGGCTGAATATCAAAGGTTGCCGTTTCATTGGGTGACAAGACCGTGGCAGAAAGTAACCCGATCTCATAATTTTCTGAAAATGGCTGATCCAGTATTATTGTCTGGTTTCCTGTATTCCGGACCGTCACTATCTGCGCACGCAACGGGGCATAGCCTGCTGTTTCAGTACCAAAATCCAGTACTTGAGGCGTCACTGATATAGCATAGATACCCCCATGGGCTGCTTTCAGGGCCAAATTTTCGCTGATTGTGCCCCCAGCCGGCAACGTATATTTTATTGCATTTCCGGAATCAGCACAACTCCAACGATAGGAACTGTCGTCTTTATACCAGCCATCAATAGCATGGGTGCATTCAGACAGAACACAACCGGCATTGTCGGCTCCCAAGCTCACAGCACAGCGATCTGAATTGATATATAAATCGCTACCGGATACTGTTGCTGTATTATCGTACAACTGGACACTATTGCCGATTGCTACTTCGCCTGCATATACAAAAATTCCTCCGCCATTTTTTGCAGAGTTTCCGATGATTTTACCGCCATTGAGTCTCACTTCTGCGTCCGGATGAGTTGCATATACAAAAACAGCGCCGCCGTACCCATAGGAATTTGCGTCACAGTCTGTAATTGTTCCGCCATCCATAATGAACCTTGTAGGATTACTGGTGTATATACAAACTGCACCGCCGCCATACCATCCATCCGTACAATTGCGGATAATACCCCCATGCATGTGAAATAGAGCTGTAGATCGGGGATTTGTTCCTATTACACTGCCGCCTGACAGTCCCACTGCGCCGCCGTGTACACCAGTACAGTTTTCTATGATGCCGTCATACATGTGAAATTGACCATTTTCATCTACATAGACCCCACCGGTAAGGCTAATGTTATTGACACAGGATGTGATCATTCCGCCATACATATTAAACGTCGATTGATCATATACCGATACTCCGGCAACCGTAGAATAGGCAACAGATGGTCCCAGTGTTACTCCATCATACATGTCTAGTTGGGCGCTATCTTTCATAGAGATAAGCGGGTGGATCATATCTGTCGAGCACAGAGTTAATATGGACTCTTCTGGCAATGCCGTATTGCCTAATTGTAATAAAGCTTCACCAGACAGATTAATACACGCATTGTTCATCAGCGTAATGGTATGGCCGCCGCCAAGTAATGTAACGGTTTTATTACGAATAGTCAGATTGCTGGAAACCTCAACACTGCGAAGTAGGAGAATTGTTCCGGAATCAACTACATTATTCACCGCTTCTGCCAATGTTCCTTGCTGCGTTTCCCCTGTTGCAGTAGTATACGTCGCTTCCTCCTGAATAGCCAGTGCGGATATCGGAAGTAAAGAAATTATTAAGCATATACTTAAAAGAACTGTAATACTCTGTTTTATTGCTTTGTGCATGGTATTGTTCTCCTTTCATCTTCTTTCCTGCTATAATCTAATATTACTTTTTTGATAATAAAAAGGTGCATCCCGCCCACGAAATAACCGTAGGCAAGATGCACCTTTTCTTGCATCAAAAAAATATTTTAAACAATACAAATAGACAGACTTACTGTCTGTCTGTCTGTCTGTCTGTCTGTCTGTCTGTCTGTCTGTCTGTCTGTCTGTCTGTCTGTCTGTCTGTCTGT